>NZ_JANSIK010000060.1:0-56435 GCF_047462035.1 Synechococcus sp. R5-15
TGTGGGCACTGTGGATGGGAAGGGGATGCGGACTGGAATGGGGCCAACATGATTGCCAAACTTGGGGCTGCTGTAAACCAGCCTAGAGGTCCGTGGTTGGCTTGCCAACTACAGGGCTACCGAAAGCCTGCACTCTTTCGCTTTAGCGGTGCGGAGCGCTCTGCGTCAGCATGAGTGCGGGTAGTTTACTAGAGGCGCTGGATGGCAACAGGAACTTGGGGAGTGGCAATGGTGCAAGTCGAGGTGTTGGCAGAACAGGCACAAAGCTGTGCCCGGCGGCTGGGGATCCCTCAGTTTGATCTCTACGGGGCTCAAGTGGATGAAACCAGCGTGCAGGTAGATCATGGGGAACCTCGCCAGGTCAAGGCTTCCCACCGCTGCAGCGTGACGGTGCGGGCCTGGAACGACCAAGGGCAGGTGGGAGTAACTTCCACCACCGATGTGGATGAGGCGGGGCTGGAACTGGCCCTGCAAACGGCCTTTGAAGCCAGCCATTTTGGCGTGCGGGAACATGCCCCTCAATTCAGCCCGGAAGCCACTCTGCCCATTGCCCAGCCTTGTAACGACAAAGGGCCGTTGGCTTTGGCCGGCGACTTGTTGGAACAGTTGGTGGCTGCCGAAAAGGCACTGCTGGGATCCCATCCCGCCATTCAGGGGGTGCCCTACAACGGCCTAGCGCAGCGGCAAATCAACCGCTTCTACCTCAACAGCCACCAAGCCCTACGACAAGAGGAGCATACCCTCGCTTCGGTTTTTCTCTACAGCAAGGCAGAGCAAGAGGGCCGCAAACCCCGCAGTGCCGGAGCCATGCGAGTGGCCCGCAGCCTGGATGAGTTGGATATCCAGGGTTGTGTGCAGGAAGCTGCTGAGAAACTGATTAGCCATCTGGAGTACGAGCGGATCCCCTCTGGAAAATACACAGTGGTCTTTTCCGGAGAAGCCTTTTTGAGTTTGTTGAGCGCCTTCTCCAATGTGTTCAATGCTCAAAACATTTTGGACAACCAAAGCCTGTCCACCCCAGAATCCCTGGGCAAGACCATTGCCTCGCCTCTTCTATCGGTGTGTGACGATGCCCTACACCCGACCAATGTGGGAGCGATCAGCTTTGATGGAGAAGGCACCCCCACCCGCCGTGTCCCCCTCATCACCAATGGGGTCTTGACCCACTTTTTGCACAGCGCCGGTACGGCTAAGCGCCTAGGAGCCAAGCCCACCGGCCATGCCAACATCGGCGCCAAGGTCACAGTTGCCGCCCACTACTACCATGTATTTGCCGGGGCACCGCCGGAGAGCACCTATGACTTGGCTACGGCTGAAAATGTAGTTTGGATCGATGAGCTGCAAGCGCTTCATGCCGGCGTTAAGCCCCTACAGGGATCCTTCTCGCTGCCGTTTCAGGGGTGGTGGGTGCGCCAAGGAGAGCGCATCAGCATCGAAGCCGCCACAGTGGCCGGAGACTTTCTGGAGTTGTTGAAGTCGATTTTCTACGTCGAGCCCGAGCCGCAAGTCACACCCGGTGGGCTGTGTCCCCGCATTTGGGTTGCCGATCTCTCCATTACCGGCCAATAACCTTACTTTCAACTCATGAAACTGACCCGCATCGACCTCAACAGTTGGCTCATCCACACCCGGGAGCAAACCTTCCTATTGGATCCGTGGCTGGTGGATCCCTTGGTGTTTCTGGGGATCCCCTGGTTCATCCGCCTGGAGCACCGCCAGCCGCTCCCTTTTACGCCGGAGACCTTGCCCAAAATCGACGGGATCCTCCTCAGCCAAGCCCAGCCGGATCACTGCCACCCACCAACGTTGCAGCGCCTGGATAAGCGGATCCCCGTTTTGGCCTCGCCGGCTGCAGCCAGAGTCGTGAAGAGTCTGGGATTTGCAACAGTTCAAGCTCTGGATCCCTGGCAGTCCGCTCAGTGGGGGGATCTGCGCGTCACGGCCATTCCCGGTGCGCCCCTAGGGCCTGTCCGTGAGCTGGGCTATCTGCTGGAAGAGGTGCCCTCTCAGACACGGCTTTACTACGAGCCTCATCTTTCCCAACCGGATATCCGGCTGCGATTGCAGCAGGAATTGTGCCCCATTCATACTCTGCTGATCCCGGTGGTGGGGCAGATCTTTCCCCTCTTGGGAGAGGTGATCATGGGGCCGGAGCGGGCCCTGGAGGTGGTGGCAGCCCTACGCCCCCAGCAGGTGATCCCAACCGCGATGGGAGAGGTGGACTACCACGGCTGGTTTGCCGCCCAGATCCGCCCCTTGGGCAGCCTGCAGGAGTTTCGAGAAAAGCTGGCAGCCTTGAATGCCGCCACGTCCCAATCTATCCGGTTGTGTTGCCCTGCCCCCGGAGAAACGGTGTTTCTTTCTGTCGTGGCCAAGACATGAGCCTTCCTTCCCAAGCCCCGCCTAGCGCCGATCTGGTGGCCATCTTGCGGGCAGATTACGCTCGCTTTCCCCGGGATCAGACCTATGCGATCTACGACCCGCAGGTTTACTTCCGGGATCCCCTCAACGAGTTTCGCGGCTTGGATCGCTATCGCCGCATGATCGAGGGGATAGGGCGTTGGATAGAGGATATCCGTCTCGAGCTGCAGGATATTCGGCAAACCGGCAACCAGATCCGCACCGAGTGGATCCTAAGCGGTTCTTTGGCTTTGCCTTGGCGTCCCCGCCTGTGCATCCCCGGCTGGACAGAAATACAGATCAACGAGTCGGGGTTGATCGGATCCCATATTGACTACTGGCGGTGCTCTCGCCGGCAAGTGTTGCTGCAAATGTTTCGGCCTGGGGAGCCCAAAGGATCTCATTGATGGCTTCCATCCTCTGCTAGGATCACAAAGCTGACTTTTTAGCTCTCTGGAAAGTCGCCCCTGTTCTCAATCTGGAGAGATGGCCGAGTGGTCGAAGGCGCAGCACTGGAAATGCTGTGTGGGGCAACTCACCGTGGGTTCGAATCCCACTCTCTCCGCTGGAACTTGTTTGTGAGAGCAACTCACCGTGGGTAAGGCCATCCGGCCCGCTGGCGCGACCGAATCCCACTCTCTCCGTAATCCGATAACGTCCACTGAAGTCCAGAAAGCTCTTACCCAGCAAGGCTTCTGGGCTTTTTAGTGTCCACGATAGACCGGGGAAACCCACTGTAATCCAGGCTAAAGTGGGACACAATAGGGGATATAACAGACGGGGTGGGACATGGCCCTGTCAGAGATGGCCATTCGGAATGCCAAACTCAAGGACAAGCCGTACCAGTTGCCGAATAGAGAAGCAAGGCCATCCTGCCTGCCGAAGTTTTTGCCGAACCAGCTGACTATAGACTAACGGCCAACCGTAGGACGATGCCGACAAGAGCTACGGTGGCAGCTCCAATCAAGGCAAAAGCCAGGTTAACCACTTGGGCGCTAGCCTTTTGATAGGTGTCAATTCGTTCTAGGATCACCCGGTTTTCTATCCCCTGCTCGGCCCAACGTCTCTCCTGCTCAGCCCAACGTCTTTCCTGCTCGGCCCAGCGCTTTGCTTGATCGGCTGCCAGGGCTTCTAGCCGCTCGTTGGTTCTGGAGACATCCTGCCGGAGTCCTTCCACATCCTGTCGGATCTCTTCCACATCTTGCCGGATCTCTTCAATAACACTCAACACATCCCTGAGGGTGGGTTCACCAGCGGGCATCATAGAGCTGCAACCTCACTGAACAGCAAACGGTCTGAGCTCGCTAGATCAACTCGCTCACCGGGAAGCGATCCAGCATTTTTTGGGCTTGACGGGCATTTTCCCGTAACTCCGCCGGCAGATGGGGAACATAAGGGATCTGAGAAAGCAAATCCAGCGTGCGGCGGATCAGGCGCACCAGGTCTCCGGCATCTAGGTTGGTGCTGGCTTCTAGGGTTTCCCAAGGGATCCCTTGAGCCCAATGTTCGACGATCCCGGCCAAGCTGGGCTCAAACCCAATCGGCACATGAAACACCTGGTGTTGGCGTTGGCTGCGGAACAGTTGCCGCCGTAAACCCCGTAACCCGTGCAGCACATCTTCCACCAGCCCCGAGGTGCGCAACCGGCTGTAGATGCCTGAACGGGGAGCCTCTGAGACCAAGGCAGCCACAACTCCGGCCAAATGATGAGGAGCACAGCCCTGGCACTCACCGGAGAGCAGAGCCAGCGCCAGCCAGAGCTCGTTATCCCCCCGCAGCGCAGCCACCACCTCTCCGCTATCGGTAGGTTGATATTCTTGCAGACAGTCGAAATCCTGCAACACCCCCACCAAGGCCATAAATTGCTGCCAGCGCAACTCCTGCACGGAATCGCTTTGCCGCTCCAGGTGCTCGAGGCGCTTGAGCAAGCGCTGGCGTTTTTCTCGCAAACCCAGCAATTTTTTCCCCACTTGGTGAGCGGGATTCTCTCGGATTTGAGCTTCTAGGGCACGGATTTTTTCCTCTTGGGCATGAATGTGGGGAAAGGCCAACAGCCGCAAGGTGGGATCCGGCTCAGCTTCCCGTTGTTTGAGCAAGTAGCGCAAAATGCGTCGTTCTTCCCGCCGTTGCGCCTGCATCTTCTCATAGCGGGCGATATCTTCGTCGGCAATGCCTCCCAAGAGACGGTCGATCTCCTCCAGCTCGGCGCGCGTGTGCAGGATCTCCTGTTGTTCGGGCAACTTTTGCAACGAGAGCAAATACTGGCCGAAGCTGCGGTTGATCAGATCCCGTGCTGCTTCCAAAGAGTGCTTTTGCAGCAGGTTCAGCACCATGCCATAGGTGGGGGTAAACTGGCTCACCAAGGGATCCGCTCCAGAGGTGGCCAGCCGCGCAGCTTCTTGGGCCCCCTCAAACGGGGATTGCACCGTCACCACATGGCCGATGATGTCCTTGCCCCGCCGTCCGGCTCGGCCCGACATTTGCATGAACTCGGAAGCGGTCAAGAGGCGGTGGCCGTTGTCGGTGCGCTTAGAAAGGGAAGAGATCACCGTGGTTCGCGCAGGCATGTTGATCCCGGCGGCCAAAGTCTCGGTGGCGAAGACCAGCTTCACTAGCCCCTGCTGAAACAGATGCTCCACCAGCCCCTTCCAGGCAGGCAACATACCGGCATGGTGAGCGGCAATGCCCCGGTAAAGGGCATCCAACTGATCTCGGCGGACAGCTTCGGGCGTTTCTCGACAAAAGCGGTCGATCTGCTCGGCCAACTGCTGCCGTTCTTCCTCGCTGGCTACCAAGTCCAGATCCCTTACGCTGGCCACGGCCATATCACAGCCTTTGCGACTGAAGATGAAATAGATGGCCGGCAGCATGTCCCGCTGGCGCAAGTTCTCCACCACCTGCACCATATCCGGCACCCCCCCATAGGGAGACTGACCTGACTTGGGGAGTTTGCTTTTCAGGCGGCGATTGCAAACCCACTGGCCGGACTCGGTTTGCTCCAGCAGGGGGAACAGCCCTTTGCGATTGGCAAAGTGAAATTGCAGCGGCACCGGGCGGTGGTTGGAGTCGATCAGATGGGTGGGGCCATGCACCTGGTTCATCCAATCGGTGAGCTGGTCGCTGTTGGCCAGGGTGGCAGAAAGGGCAATGAGCTGGATCGTGGGGGGGCAGTAGATGATTGCTTCTTCCCAGACGGTGCCCCGCTGCTGGTCGTTCATGTAATGGCATTCGTCCAGGATCACCGCCTGCACCTCTCGCAAGGGATCCCGACTCAGGGCCTCCGCCTCCTCCCAAGGTTCCATCCCATCGCCGGAGGCTCCTCTCTGAACGGCCAGAGAGAGCGGCGTGCCATAGAGCATGTTGCGGAAGATCTCGGTGGTCATCACCAAGATCGGCGCCTCCCGGTTGATGGAGATGTCGCCGGTGAGCAGGCCAACCTGTTCTGGGCCGAATTGCTGGCCAAAATCCCGGAACTTTTGGTTGGAGAGGGCCTTCAGGGGCGTTGTATAGAAAACCCGCTTGCCCTGGGATAGGGCCCGATAGATGGCATACTCTCCGATCAGGGTCTTGCCGGATCCCGTGGGAGCACAGACCACCACCGATTCCCCAGCAGCCAGAACCTGAATGGCTCGGATCTGAAAGTCGTCCAGCTCGAAGGGGAAAAGCTGCCGCAACTCGTCCAGCAAATCGGTTGCCGGGGAGAGAAGCGCACTCATGGGATCCAAATCAACATTGGGAAACCTGGAAACCCGCCCAATTCACTGCTTCCTGTGGGTTGTACCTTCTAGGATACAAGCTTTCTTGGGGCGTCGACTGCTCCCCTGCAAAAAGCGCCAGTTACTCTGCTTCTTTGGATCAAGAACAGCAGCTCAAGCAAGTGCTAAAATGGGGTGCCGTTGCCGGATGCTATCGTGCTGGTCGTCATCGACAACTACGACAGCTTTACCTACAACTTGGTGCAGTACCTGGGGGAGTTGGGAGCTCAGCTTCAGGTTTTTCGCAATGACCAGCTCTCCGTTGACGACCTGCGCCGAATGCAGCCGCAAGCTGTAGTTATCTCTCCTGGGCCAGGGCGGCCGGAAGATGCCGGGATCTCCCTGGAGTTGATTCGGGAGCTGGGGCCAGAGCTGCCGATTTTGGGGGTTTGTCTGGGGCACCAGTGCATTGGCCAGGTCTACGGTGGTCAGATCGTGCGCGCACCTGAGCTGATGCATGGCAAAACCTCGCTCATTTACCATCGAGGGGTGGGGGTGTTTGAGGGGTTGAGCCAGCCTTTCACGGCCACCCGCTACCACAGCTTGGTGATCGAGCCTTCTACGTGTCCTGACGAGCTGGAGGTGACGGCTCAAACAGGCGATGGGATCATCATGGGGGTACGCCACCGCCGCTATCCCCACGTTCAGGGCGTGCAGTTCCACCCGGAGAGCATCTTGACTGCAGAGGGCAAGCGCTTGTTGAGCAACTTCCTGCGCAGCGCCAAAGCCTCAACTGCTGCTCAGCCCAATGTTTCGCAGAAACCTCAGGAAACCGTTGCCGTTGTTACATCAGGGATCCCCACTCCATGAAGCGTCGCCAGCTTCTGCAAGCCAGCGCTGGGCTGCTGGGATCGATGGCCGTGAACCTGGCCAGAGGGCGCAAAGCGGGCGCTCAGACAGCGCCGGCACAAGGTTCGGAAACGCCAACAACCCCAGGGTCTATAGAGTTCACTCCCGGCTCCAGCTCGCAGGGGCTGCAACTGACTTGGCTGCACCACAGTTGTGTTTTGTTCGAGGGGGAGGGCCGACGGTTTCTGGTCAACCCGTTTCGGCCGGCGGGCTGTACGGCTGGCTATCCTGCCCCACGAGTTGCTGCCGATCTGGTGTTGCTCAGCAGCCGCTTGTTGGATGAAGGGGCTTTGGATGTGGTGCCCGGCAACCCCAAGGTGCTGTTTCAGCCGGGAGACTATCTGATTGACGGGATCCGGGTGCAAGGAGTACGCATGCCCCGTGGCCCTCGCTTTGGCGTAAACGTGGGTTGGCGCTGGCGCATGGCTGGGATCGACATTGTCCATTTGGGAGGGGCGCTACAGCCAATTACGCGGGAGCAGTCCATCCTGCTTGCTCGTCCCGACCTGTTGCTGGTGCCAGTGGGGGGTGGGCCGAAAAATTACGATCCTGCCGGGGCCAAGGCGGCCATTGAGGCGCTGCAGCCCAAGCTGGTCATCCCCACCATGTATCGCACGGCCGCCGCCGAGGAATCCCAATGCGAGCTGCTGCCGCTGCAGGAGTTTTTGCGTCTCTTCCCCGCTGCTGCCCCGCAACCTGCCCTCAGCAACCCGTTGCTGCTCTCGGCCCAGGCTCTGCCCAGGCAGGGGCTCGCCATCCTTTTCTTTGAGGAATAGGGCTATGCGAGGTCAGGTCCTAAAAATCGCTGTCGGACTGGGATCCCTAATGGTGGTGGGGGGCTTGGGCCTCTACGGTCACACCTTGGCAGAAGATCCACAAGCCTTGGCCCAAGCCAACCCGCTGCGGCTGCAACTGGCTCTCTGGCTGGGGAAAGACGCCAACGCTGTCGATGAGCGGGGCAAGACAGCCCTGTTTTTCGTGGAGAGCGGCCTCAACGCCCGTCTTTTGCTGGCAGCGGGGGCGGATCCCAATCGACCGGACTATGGGGGAGCCAGCCCCTTACACCAAGCCGCTCGCCTGGGCAACCCTGAGGTTACGAAAGCCCTGCTCCAGGGAGGGGCGGAGGTGAACGCTCGCTTTGGTGCCGGTGGCCTTCCCCTACATTTTGCCGCTTGGTCCGGCAACCCAGAGGTCGTTCGGCTGCTGCTGGAACATGGCTCCGAGATCGACGAGCCGGATGGCTACGGCCTCACCCCCCTGCAAATTGCCCAGGACATGCGGCGCTGGGAAGCTGCGATCCTTTTGTCCCGCTGGCCCCGCTCGGCATCCGCTGACGGGCATATGGATTGATTCCGCTTCTCTTACCACCCCAGCACCCAGGCAAAGATCAAAGGTGCCACAATGGTGGCATCCGACTCGATGACAAACTTGGGGGTATCGACAGCCAGCTTGCCCCAGGTGATCTTCTCATTGGGCACTGCTCCCGAATAGGAGCCGTAGCTGGTGGTGGAGTCGCTGATCTGGCAGAAATAGCCCCACATGGGCACGCCCTGGCGGCCCAGGTCTTGATGGAGCATGGGTACCACACAGATGGGGAAATCCCCGGCTATGCCGCCGCCAATTTGAAAGAAGCCGATGGAGGATTCCGCCGAGGTGCGCAGGTACCAATCCGCCAGGTGGATCATGTACTCGATCCCTGTGCGGACGGTGTGTACATTGCGGATCTCACCCGTGATGCAGTGGGCGGCATACATGTTGCCGGTGGTGGAGTCTTCCCATCCCGGCACATAGATGGGCAAGTTGGCCTCCATAGCCGCGTAAACCCAAGAGTCCCGCGGATTGATCTGGTAGTAGGGCTCCAGCCGGCCACTGCGCAGAATCCGGTAGAGAAACTCATGGGGAAAATAGCGCTCGCCCGCCTGATCGGCGCCGATCCACTCTTCCAAAAGGGCTTTTTCCAAGCGCCGCATCGCCTCCTCTTCGGGAATGCAGGTATCGGTTACCCGGTTCAGGTGCCGCTCCAGCAGCTCCTGCTCCTGCTGCGGGCTAAGATCGCGGTAGTGGGGCACCCGCTCGTAGAACTCATGGGCGATGAGGTTGAAGATGTCCTCTTCTAGGTTGGCGCCGGTGCAGGAGATGGCGTGCACCTTGTTCTGCCGGATCATTTCCGCTAGGGAAAGGCCCAGCTCCGCTGTGCTCATGGCGCCGGCCAAGGTCACCATCATTTTGCCGCCCTTTTCCAGGTGAGCACAGTAGCCCTTGGCCGCATCCACCAGCGCGGCGGCGTTGAAGTGGCGAAAATGATGTTGGATAAATTGGCTGACGGGGCTGTTGGTCACGATTTTTCCGGTCACTCTGACCTGGTGAAGCACGATTTTCTAGTCTATCAACTTTAGGGGCGCTGACAAGCTTTGCTTGGGGATACCTTTATCGGTATTGGCAACCATTCCCCTGCAGGTCGGCTGGAGCAGGTTGCGTTGCGAAGCCGGGATCCCATACCGGTTCTCACCCGGCCTTGGCTGAGACAAAGGGATCGCCTGCCCATGTCAGAATGGTGGCGAATCACCGCCCTATATCCGTTCACGCTATCTGTTCACGTTGGGTTCATGCCTCCTGTCAGCACCGTCGAGCCAGCCGAGCCAATTGTTGAAGCCCAATCTCCAGAAGCGACTGCTCCGTCTCCAGAGCCATTGCCTGGGGCTGTGGATCCCTCGCAGTCGAAGCCAGCCGGGTCTTCGATGGGATCCCTGCAGCGCTGGTGGGCGCGATGGAAGCAAAAACTGCGGTTGGAAACTCAGTTGCTCTTTGTGGCCACGCTGGTGGTCTCCTTGGTGGTGAGCAGTTTTACCTTCTGGGCCGTCAGCACTGTGCAGCAGGATGCCCGCTTCAACGAGGCCCGCTTTGGCCGGGATCTGGGGTTGCTTTTGGCGGCCAATGTTGCCCCTCTAATTGCGGAAGATCGCATTGGCGAAGTCGCCCAACTGTCCCGCCAGTACTTTGAGAGCACCAGCAGCATCCGCTATTTGCTCTACGCCGATCCCGAAGGAAACATCTACTACGGGATCCCGTTCTCCAATCAGGAGGTGAAAACCTCCCTCAGCCTTACCCGTCGCATGCAACTGCCGGACAACCGTCCTCCTGCTGAGGGCCAACCGCTGGTGCGCACCCACCTTACCCCTGCTGGGCGGGTGACGGATATTTTCGTCGGCATCTACCATCAGGGCCGCTTTTTGGGCACCCTCGGCTTGGGCATCAATCCCAATCCCGCCCTGGTGCGCTCCACCCAGCTGGCGCGGGAGGTCTCGATTGGGGTGTTTTTGGCGGTGTGGGTCTTGGCCATCCTGGGAGCGGTGGTCAATGCCCTCACCATCACCTATCCCATCAAAGAGCTGGTCAAAGGTGTCCAGGAGATCACCAAAGGTAACTTCAAGCAGCGCATCGACCTGCCCTTCGGGGGCGAGCTGGCCCAGCTCATCGACAGCTTTAACGAGATGGCGGAGCGGCTGCAAAGCTACGAAGAGCAAAACATCGAGGAACTGGCTGCCGCCAAAGCCAAGTTGGAGACCTTGGTCTTCTCCATCGTCGATGCTGCCATTTTGCTGGATGCCGAGTTGCGGGTGCTGCTGCTCAACCCTGCCGCCTCCCGCATGTTTGGCTGGGAAGGGGATCCCGTTTTGGGCAAACCCCTGCCGGAGCTGTTGCCGGAGGATCTGCAGCAGCAACTGGCCCGCCCCCTGATGCAAATTGCCCGCGGGGATCAAGAAGCAGAGGAAGTTCGCGTCAACCTCACCGGCCCCACCAAGCGTGTTATCCGCATCCTGCTTTCGCCGGTGTCGGATCCGCGGCGGCAAAACCTCAAGGGGATCGTGATGACGGTGCAGGACATCACCCGCGAGGTGGAGCTCAACGAAGCCAAGGCTCAATTCATCAGCAACATCAGCCACGAGCTGCGCACCCCCCTCTTCAGCATCAAGTCTTTTATCGAGACCCTCTACGAGTACGGCGAGCAGATGTCCTCGGCGGAGCGGCTGGACTACCTGGAAATTGCCAACCGCGAAACCGATCGCCTCACTCGCCTGGTCAACGATGTTTTGGATTTGTCTCGTCTGGAATCGGGCAAGCAGTACCACTTTGAAGGTGTCGACATCGCGGCAGTGATCGAGCAGACTTTGCGCACCCACCAACTGCAGGCCCGCGACAAAGGGATCCAGCTGCGCAAGTTCGTCGATCCGGATCTGCCGCTGGTCTGGGGCAACTACGATCTGCTGCTGCAGGTGATGACCAATCTCCTGGGCAATGCCCTCAAGTTCACCCCCTCAGGGGGCCTGGTGACGGTACATGCCCACCTGGTGGTTCAGGCGGATGGATCCCCGCAGGCAGTGCGGGTGGCGGTGGCCGATACAGGCATTGGCATTGCCCCAGAAGATCAGGAGCGGATTTTCGACCGCTTTTTCCGTGTCGAGAACCGGGTCCACACCCTAGAGGGCACCGGCCTGGGGTTGGCCATCGTGCGCAACATCCTGGAGAAACATCGAACCCGCATCTGCCTGGAGAGCAAGCTAGAACAGGGATCCACCTTCTGGTTCGACCTGCACCTGTACACTGAAGAGGGACCGCTGGAGTTCGAGGTTCAGCCAGCCGAGACGGATCCCCCCAGTTGCGCTTGGCGGGAGCACTCCCATCAACGCTGAGGATATGAAGGGCATACCGGCCATTTTTTGGGGGTTGGGCCTCAGTTTCGCATTTTTGTGCCACACTGGTGACCTTTACCACCACACAGGGGGGCTGGGCAACCCGCTGTTGGCCACCGGTGAAGACGTCACTTCTCTGCTGCTGGCGGTGGTGGCGGTGCTGGCCCCTTGGCTGGCAGTGCTGCTGATGGGTTTGCTGGTGTACTGGCTGGGCAAACGGGCGGTGAAGCTGGGGTTGCGCAGCAGAAATGTCAATCCCCAGTCTCAGGGATCCCCGCCGACGGCTGTTCTACACTGGAGAAGGTTTTAACTGGATGGTTTTGCCATGCCGCCTCGCTGGCCCCGGAAGCCCTCCCGTCGGGATCCCGAATTTCGCAAGCTGGATGATCGCTATACCTATGCCGCCCACCTGTCTGTTTTCCTCTGTAGCGGGTCTGGGCTGGTGTTTTTTCAGCAACTGTACCGCGCGGATTGGCCGTGGCTGGTGCCCCTGTTGGGCTGGTGGGCTTTGGGGCTAGGGATCCACAGCTTCTGGATCTTTTTTGTGGCCCGCTATCCCGTCGAGGCCGGCTTTGGGGAGCTCACTCCCGGCGCGCACGAAAACCCAACAGCCGCGGAGACGGATCCCTCCAGAGCCAGCTAGGACTTAGAGAGGGGATGATCCCCTTGCTCCTGTTCTCAGCCAGGGGAGGTAGAAGCTCCACCTGGTCGCCGCTGCCGCCGCAGCAGCAGGGGGGAGAGATCGCTCTCGTCGTAAATATCGCCCACCAGCTCCTCCAAAATGTCCTCCAGCGTGATCAGGCCGGTGGTGCCGCCGAACTCATCCACCACAATCCCCAGGTGTTGGCGAGAGCGCAGCATTTCCTTGAGCAACAAGCTGACCCGCTTGGTGTCCGGCACAAAAAAAGGCGGTGCCATCGCCTGGGTCACTTCGGCATTGCCTTTTTGATCGAGATAGCGCAAGGCTTGCTTGAGGTGGATAATGCCGACGATCTCGTCCTTGGATTCTCCCTGCACGGGGATGCGCGAGTAGCCCGTTTCCAAACAGAGCTTCACCACATCCTGCAGTGTTTTGTCGTGGGAGATGGTCTCCATTTTAACTCTGGGCTTGGCCACGTCCCGCGCCTGCAGCAAGTCCAAAGCCAAGGCCCCACGGAACAGCCGCCGTTTTTGCCAATCCAGCAGCCCCCGCTGCCCCAACACATCGATCAGCAGCTCCAAATCCTTGAGAGAAGCGGTGGCCGTCAGGGGGGAGAATTCCAATAGATTGAAGAGCCTGCTGACAACCCACTCAAAAGCGTCGCTAAAAGGGCGCAACAGCAGCGATAGGACATGAACAGGCCGCACCACCCAGCGGAACACCCCTAGCGGATGGCTCACCGCTAAAGACTTTGGGGCTACTTCTCCAAAGAGGAGCACCACAATTGTGGTGGGCACGGTGGCGGCCAAAGCTCCAATCTGGGTTCCCAACAGTTCAATGGAGAGGGTTGTGGCCAGAGCAGCAATGCCGATGTTGACAAAGTTGTTCACCAGCAACAGGGTGGTGATCAGCCGCGAGCGCTGTTGTTGGGCCAGTCGATACAAGCCCTGCGGATCCCCTTGCTCTTCGATCAGGGATTCCAAGCGCAGGTTGTCCATGGCCGTGATGGCCGTTTCGGCGCCAGAGCAAGCTCCTGAGAGGAGCAGCAGAAAGGCCAAGAGAAAGACATTAACCATAGCGCTCCGTTCGCGACGGCGGAACGGGATACAGGTAGCATTGGCTCATCGAGAGAAAAGCGGGTCGGCCTATTTCCATCATCAACGGGATCCCCTCCGGCACCTCAACACCTCGGTGGTTTTGCCAAAGTTCATCACTCAACCCATAGCTCGGCATCCGTGCCCCCTCATCAACTGCATCTTCAACGAAAATCTTCAATGAGAAATGAGAGAGGGATCAAGCTGTTCAAACCGGCCAGCTCCCTGAAAATCATGCGGAAATCTGACTTGTCCCGTTGATTTAGTCTTGATTGAGTCAAAGCTACTGATCTAAACGGGCCGGGCCAGATCGCTCCAAAAGTTGCCGGTACAACATGACAATCTTGTCTTGCACCTCGGATTGGCTCAGGTGATCTGTGTCGATCAAGATGGCATCGGGGGCAGGCCGCAAGGGAGAGATGAGCCGTTCGCTGTCGCGGCGATCCCGCTGCTCGATTTGCGCTTTCAATTCTTCGAGAGGCACCATTTGCCCTTGGGCTTGGAGTTGGTGTTGCCGACGCTGCGCCCGCTCCCCAACAGAAGCGGTCAAGAAAACCTTCAGCTCTGCATCGGGAAAGACGTGGGTGCCGATATCCCGCCCCTCCAAGACAGCACCGCCATCCCGGCCAATGCTGCGTTGCCGCTTCACCAGCTCCTGGCGTACTCCCGGCACTGCCGCCACGTGAGAGACCCAGCGGGTCACTTCCGGAGAGCGAATGGCCTGGGTAATTTCTTCGCCATCGGCCCAGATGCGGGTCGGCTCTGTCGAAGAGGTGCCACTTTGCAGGGTGAGCTGGGTTTGGGCGGCCAGTTGGGTGAGTTGCTCGGCATCGTCCAAAGGGATCCCCCGTTGCAGTGCCAGCCAGGTGATGGCTCGATACATGGCCCCCGTGTCCAAGTACAAAAGCTGCAGCTGGGCGGCTACTGCCCGCGCCACGGTGGATTTTCCGGCTCCAGCCGGGCCGTCGATGGCAATCAGCGGGCGACGCGGGGGAGAGGTCGTGCCGGAAGAGGGCGGTGCCGCATGCTGGACTCTCTCCGGCGAGGGATCCCCTTGCTCTGGGGAAAGGAGCAGGTTGTCGATCAGGCGAGTCTGCCCCACATAGGCAGCAATGGCCAGCAGGCCCTTGTCTTCCACCCGCGGCAGCGGTTGCAGCGTTTGGGGATCCACCAATTCCAGGTACTGCAGTTGCAGCTCTGGGGTATGCTCCAGCTCAGCACGGGCGGCGGCAAGGATCCCTTCTGCTGAGGGATCCCCGGCCTGCCAATGGTCATATCCCCGACGCAAGGCCCGGTACAGCCCGGCAGCCACCTGTCGTTCAGCAGCAGAAAGGTAGCGGTTGCGGGAGCTACAGGCGAGGCCATCGGCTTCTCGCACCGTGGGGCAGGGAACAATCGTGGTGGGTATTTGCAGATCCCGAACCAAACGCTGAATGATCGCCAGTTGCTGGGCGTCTTTTTGGCCGAAGTAGGCCCGCTGCGGCTGTACCAAGTTCAGCAGTTGCAGCACAATGGTGGCTACACCGCGAAAGTGGCCAGGTCGGTGGGGGGCGCAGAGGGTCTGCAGAAGGGATTCGGGGGGCATGACCCAGGTGCGGTCGCTTCCGGTTGCGGGGTCGGCTCCCATCTCTTGCGGGTCAGGGGCAAAGACCACATCCACACCTGCTGCCTCGCACAAAGCTCGGTCCCCCTCTTCGTCGCGGGGATAGCGATCCCAGTCTTCGTTGGGGCCAAATTGCAGCGGATTGACGAAAATGCTGACCACCGTGTGGTCACACTCTTGCCGGCAGCGGCGGATTAGGCTGAGATGGCCCTCATGCAGGGATCCCATCGTGGGCACCAAGCCAACTGTGGATCCCCGCCAATCGGCTACCTGCTCCCGCAAAGCAGCAACTGTGCGCAGCCAGTGCATCGCCATGCCACCTCAATCTCTCTCTCCCCTATGGGTTTTCTCCAACCCCCCCAAAGGCTGCTCCTACAGGCCGATCTTGTTGCTGCGTTGATACTGCCTGTAGGCTGCCACGAATAAGCCCGCCAAGGTGACCACCACCATGCCCAAGACGATCCCCAACAAAATCGGCTCGATCACAACACAGACCTCCCAGTTCAAACCTAGATCATGATAAGCCAAGCCCAAACCTATCCTCACCGTTCCTTGCCAAGGAAATCGAGGGGGGATCCCCTAATAAAATGCAGGGGATCCGCGAAGCCGTTGAGATGGCATACCCATAGCCCATGAGGTCAATTGTCTTGTCCGGGGATGGCGGAGACTTGAAGGAGTGCCTGTCCAAACTGGAAGAGCAACTGCGCCCTTTGGCAGACAAGGCCGTTCCCCTGCTGGTGGCAGACTCCGATCCGGTGCAGGTGTGGGCGGCAGTTTTGACCTGCCAACGCTTGGGGATCCCGCTGTTCCTGGGTAATCCCCACTGGGGAGAACGGGAATGGGGACAGGCTTTGGCGGATATGGGATCCGGCTGGTGGTGGCGACAGGGACGGCTGGAAGGGGATCCCGCCCCCTTGAATCCGCGCCTGCGAGAGTTGCGGGAAGTTTTGCCCAGCTCCCATTGGCCGCTGATCGGCATCCCCACGGGTGGCTCTGGCGGCCAAGTGAAATGGGCCCTGCACTCTTGGCTGACCCTCAGTGCCTCGGCCAAAGCCCACCAACAGCACTTTGCCGTTGGGCCTGTACACAGCTATTGCGTTCTGCCCTTGTACCACGTCAGCGGCTTGATGCAGGCAGTCCGCTCCTGGCTGAGCGGTGGGCAGTGGGTTGTCTGGGATTGGAAACGGCAACAGCAGGCCGAGTCTTGGGATCCCCCTTTGCCGGGGAGCTTTCTATCGCTGGTGCCCACTCAGTTGCAACGGTTGTTGCTCAGCGCCCATCCGGGAGTTTTGGAGAGCCTGCGCCAATTTCGGGCCATTTTGGTCGGCGGTGGCCCCACCTGGCCCAGCTTGCGGCAACAGGCCCGGCAACTTCACCTTCCCCTTGCCCTCACCTACGGTATGACCGAGACCGCCTCCCAGGTGTGTACGTTACTGCCAGAAGCCTTTTGGCAAGGGAGCGACAGTCTGGGTCGGCCTCTGCCCCACGCCACGCTCCAGATCCGCAGCGAAAAAGGGGATCCCCTGCCCAGCCATGCTGTGGGCTACATTCACATTCAGGCAGAGTCGCTGGCACTGGGCTACTACCCGCACCTAAGTGCTACGCACCGCTTACGCGAAGGGCAACAGCAAGGCTTTACCCCCGGCGATTTGGGCTATCTAGACCGACAGGGATCCCTCTATTGGTTAGGTCGAGCCGATGACCTGATCCTAACCGGCGGGGAAAAGGTGATGGCTGCAGAAGTGGAAGGGGAGATCCGAGCCAGCGGCTGGGTGGAAGATGTGTGCGTGTTGGGCCTGCCGGATGCCGAATGGGGGCAGCAGGTGGTGGCGGTGGTCGTCCCCAAAACGGGGATCCCCAAAGAGCTGGAAATGCACCTGAAGCAACACCTGAGCCGCCAACTGAGTCCCTTCAAGCACCCCAAGCACTGGCTGTGGTGTACGGGGATCCCGCGCAACCCTCAGGGCAAAGTCAACCGCCAACAACTCCGGCAGTGGGCAGCTCAGACGTTGGGGATCCCAACGCAGGCAAGTTAGCGGGATCCCTCCCGAATGCCCAGACGGGCTAAATCTCGCTTGATTTCAAAGGCCAATTCTCGGTTGTGCGGCTCCGTGGCCAAAGCTTTTCTCAAGTAGGCTTCCGCCTGCTGATAGCGCCCCTCGTAGATCAAATGGTTGCCGAAGCGCTGGTAGGCCAACGCCAAGATGTGGATGGCCTCGCTGGAGTTGGGAAACCGTTTCAGCAGCGCCTCCGCCTGGGCCACCGCCGTGGGCAACTTCCGCTCCCGCCAGGCTGCCTTGACGCGGGCAATCCCCTCCTTGAGCCCTTCCGGATTGGGTTGCTCTGCCGATGAGGGGCCTATGCTGCGAATGACCACCCGCCTTTCGCCGGCAGCAGGAGAGCTGGGTGGAGATTGACGTTGTGCAGATTGACGTTGTGCATCGTAGCGCCGCCGCTGCTCAGGGTCGCTCAGCACTTGGTAGGCTTGGTGGATTTGTTGGAAACGCTCTCGGGATCCCTCCCCTGCCACATCAGGGTGAAACTGCCGCGCCAACCGTCGAAACGCCTGTTTAATCTCTTCAATGTCCGCTGCAGGAGATAGGTTCAGGATCGCGTAGTAATCCATAAACGGTGGCGCAACTAAGGGATCGGGAAAAGACCTGGCCAAAAACCAGCTCTAGTCTATCGCTGCGGCCCCGGCTTGACCAAGGGATCCCACCAAGCGCTTGGTTCTCCCGCTTCCCTCAGCAGCAGGGATCCAGTGTTAGACTTTGCCCAAGTTGTTTGGAGCCTCCATTCCGGCCTATCGAGGATCCCTTCCTGTTGCCCAACTTCATTGCAACTTGGCTTTTTTATTTCTATCTGTTATGAGTGAAGCGCTTCATCAAGCTCTTGCCAATCGAGATCTAAAACAATTATTGGCTCATTTGCAGCGGGGGGAAGATGTGAATGCTGTCGATGCTCAGGGAATGACCTTGCTTCACAAAGCGACACTCCTTGGCCATCTGGGACTGCTGGACTTGCTCTTAGTATATGGCGCCTCCCCCAATGCCTTAGATCCCACAGGTGCTACCCCTCTCCATTTGGCTGCCGCCAGCGGTCAGGTCAAGCTGGTGGAGCGTCTTTTGAGGGCAGGCAGTGATATCAATCTCCCAGATAACCATGGCTATACCCCTCTCCATCGGGCTGCTTTAACCGATCAGGTAGAAGTAATCGGTCTGCTCATCCAAAAGGGAGCCAACACTGGTCGTGTTCTCCACTGGGCCACAGCCACCGGTCGAAAAAGCATTCTGGCCCGCCTACTATCTAAGGGAGCGCCGGTGGATGCCACTGACGAAACAGGCCGAACCCCTCTGCATGAAGCCGCCACCCGAGGGGATTTGGGCATCGCTCGCTTTCTGCTCTTGTACGGGGCCAATGCCAATGCGCGCAACCGATTCGGGGCGACACCGATGCACTGGGCTGCTTGGGAAGGACACATCGAAATCCTGGAGCTTTTGCTGGAAAATGGAGCCGAACTAAACCCTCGCAATGAAGATGGGCATACCCCCTTAGCCTATGCACAAAAACGCCAACACAGGCTGGCTGCTCAATGGTTACAAGATCGAGGAGCAACTCTTTAGTATCAGGTTTGGGATAGAGAATAAAACAAGAGTTGATGGAAATTCTAGCCGCTTTGGGTCATAGGACATTCAGGCTTCCCCCTCTCTCACAAGACAGGGGTTGAAGGTGAGGGTAATCTCTACAGAAAAAAGGAGAGAGGCTGTTAGGCTTTCCTCCCTCCAGTCTCTTCGTCGCGGTTAGCGTTAACGCTAGCTAGATTCTAACTGATTCTTCCACCTGATTCAACTTTTTTCTAGAGTTTCTCTTGAGCCCAACATAAATTTTTGAACGACAAAACAAGACATAGGACAGACAGTTTGTCCCAAAAGGTTGGTCTTTTTCCTTAGCTTCTGACAAGTTTGCAAAGGAAACTAGAGCAGCAATCTTTGTATTCGGTCTTGTCTTCCGGTTCCCGAAGCCAGATTGCCCCCTTCCAAAGCCATAACCCTCAGCCGCTGTTGCTCCTTTACACTGCCACCTCCACAGATTGACATGAGCAAGCAAAAAATCTCTCTATCAACTGACTCTGACTCTCATTAGCACAGAACCTTGCTTAGCCTTGGAGAGGAGAAAAAGGGATCCCTGCTGACGCAGATGGCCAGCTCTGCCAGCACAGGATCCCTGCCGCATCCAAGACAAGAGAGGAAGACTGATGGATATGACTCCACCACTCAACTGAGTAACAGCATAGCTTTATTGAGATTAAATCGCAATACCTAGCCAACGTAAGAAGAAATGTTCTTGACAAAACTGCTTCAAGTAGTCGTTTCAAGTTAGGGTGAGACGCTTGGGCTACTGAGGAGAGCCTTCTGATTCCCTGTATTCAAGGCTTTAGGTATGGGTGCAGTGTCCCAGTTTGAATCGAAATGGCCACAAGCAGAGTACCTGGGCTAAAGGGTAATTGGCCAAGATTTGCAGTTTCAGCCCTCTTGAGAGGATAGGTCGCGGAGTTGTGGGCACAGCACAGGTTCAAGGGGGGGTGAGGGGCTGATAGCAGTCGTGGTTCTTATTACCCTCTATTTCAACTGCTCGCGTAGCGGGCCGGAGGCCTTAGCAGGAAGCAACCGGTCGTTTGTTTCGCCTTGACGGTGAGATAAATGACTACGCGTTGCGGAACAGTAGGTAACCTCACTGCCATTCAAATGCCGTGGCGGGCGAAAAATCAAACCTTGGCCCAATGGATCCCTAGCCACGATAGCTGAGTCGCCTGGCAGGAGATCGAACCTGACGGCGTTTTCTGCGCCAGCGTTTCCAGCGGGAGACCATCCAGTCGCTTAGGCTGTGGTTCACCGATCCCAGTTCCAACCCCATCCCAATCCAAAAGAGCATCTCGGCGTGAACTTGCAGCAATTGCCAGAGATCGCTGCCCCACACCCAGGGTTGCCACATCCACCAGCCCAACCGGGATCCCAGCCAAGCCCCCAGCAGGCCAGCTCCTCCTGCCCATAGGCTCAAGTACAGTACCCGCACGGCGGTGCCCACAATCGGCCCATGAGACCAAAAGGAGCGATGCCGCATCCACTTGCGGTAGGGCAGCCAAATCCAGCGCAAGAACAGCCAGCGTTGATACTGTCGGGAACAGGTGTCCAGATCTCCAGAAAACATCAGGCCGCTGAACAGATAGGCGGATCCCACAGCCAGGGCAACTGTGGTGCTGTTCCCCAACACACCGGCGGCTAGGGTGATGCCGGGGGCCGTCCAGAGGGTAATGCGATCGTGGGTGGATCCCAGCGGCATAAAGCCAGAGCAACAGTACACGACTGCGGCTCAGTCTACCCGCAAGCAAAGGAGAAAGCCTGCTCCAGCCCTGGGATCGCTCCGCCGGATCTTGAAAAACTTAAGCCTGCTGCTCCCCAGGGATCCCTCGATTCAGGCGATCCAACACCTGCAACTGTCGGTAGAGCATTTCAACCCGTGGCAGATGGATCCCAGCTTGTCGAGCGTACTGCAGTGGGTTGCCGAAGATCACCTGCAGTTCCAGAGGACGTTTGCGCTCATAGTCGATTTTCATGCTGGTGCGGTAGGGGGCCATTTTCTCGGTATTGGTGAGCATTTCTTGGATCAGGGAGTCGGGAAGCAGGCGATCACAAGCTGCAGCTCCCTGTATCACCTCCTGCATCAGCGTTTCCGCCAAAGCACGGGCCTCAGGGTCTCGAATCATTTGCTGAGTATCGGCATTGAACACCACCGAGAGGCCGTTGAAGGGAATATTCCAGACCAACTTCTGCCAGCGGGCCAACATCAAATCTGGAGAGAGCGAAGTCGGGATCCCTGCCCGTTGAAAATCGGCTTGAACTTGTTGAAGGCGGGGCGTGATCCCTTGGGGGGCATAGCCAGGGCCGTACTCTGCCAGCAGCACCGAACCGTAATCCAGATGGTGAATGTGGCCGGGGCCAACCTTATTGGAGCTGATGAAGCAGAGGCCCCCCATGACCCGCTCTGGGCCAACGCAATCGGCAATCTCGGGTTCCACCCCCAGCCCGTTTTGCAACAAGATCACCACGCCATTCTCGGCCAACACAGGCGGGATCAAGTGCGGCAGAAGCGCATTTTGGGTGGCTTTCAAAGCCACGATCACCCCTTCGCAAGCCGGCATGTCCTCCACGGCTGCGTAGGCATTCACCTGGGGCAAATGAAAATCCCCCCAGCAGGACTGCACCCACAGGCCGTTTTGGCAAACATGCTCATAGTCGCTGTGCAGCAGAAAATGCACCGCAAAGCCCGCCTGTTGCAATTTCGCCCCATAAAATCCTCCCAAAGCACCCGTACCCAAAACAGCGTAACGGCGAGTTTCCGGCAACCGAGGCATGGCGGCAAGTTTTAGCAGGTCATCCCCAAAATACCGCACCCCAGCGCCGGCTCAGGACTTGATCTTTGCCGTTTTGTCTATCAACAGCACCCGCTCTTCCGCATCGGTTTCCCGCAGATGGACTCTCACCGTTTGCTCCGGTTCTGTGGAAAGCTGACAACCGCAGTAATCGGGCTGGATGGGAAACTGTCGGTGACCCCGGTCAATCAACACCGCCAATCGCACCCGTTCCGGTCGCCCAAAGTGGTTTAGGGCCTCCAAAGCCGCCCGGACGGTGCGACCGCGAAAGATCACATCATCCACCAGCACCACCTCTTGGCCGGTCAGGTCACGCGGCATTTCGCTGCGATCGGGGGTGCGCAACCCGCCGGCGCTCAAATCGTCGCGGAAAAAAGTGATGTCCAGCTCCCCCACTTGGGGCGGGATCCCCAGCAGAGTGGCAATCCGATCCCGCAGGCGGTAGGCCAGGGGAACTCCCCGGGTGCGAATGCCGATCAACGTCAACTTTTGGAGGTGGGGATGATCCCTGCCGATCGCCTCTGCCAGACCCTCGATCAGCCCGGCCAACTGCTCCGCATCGAAGACCTCGATCTCGGACATGGATCCCTGTCGCCCCCTCGCCAATCGCGGATCTGGTCTGTAGAAGACTTTAACAAAACGCGCGGAATTCCCCACCCTCTGTAGGGTGGGGATGGATAGCGCCACTGGATTTGTGGAGCACTCAGAACTGGGGCAGGTGGGGGTAGGATAACGCATATGGCAACCAGAAGGCAGACCTTTCGACTGTATCCCAGCAAAGCTCAGGAAAAGGCTTTGCTCGAGGCTCGTCGTCTGCACTGCTACCTCTACAACGCCTGTGTCAGCCACCGGGAAACCGAGTACAAGCTCCACCGCCGAACGGTGACCTACCTGGAACAGCAGAACCTACTCCCCGAATTCAAGCAGGTGTGGGTGGAGTTTGCCCAACTGAACTCCCAAGCCCTGCAAGCTACCGTCAAGCGGGTGGATTATGCTTACCAACGGTTCTTTCGAGGACTGAGTAGGAAGCCGAGGTTCAAGTCCATTCGCCGGTATTCGGGCTGGACGTATCCTGCTCGGTCGGGGTGGAAGGTCAACAGCACGGGGAAGCATGGCACGGTCACACTCAATGACTTGGGCATTACCCTGAAAATGCGCGGTCAAGCCAAGCATTGGGGCGTGCCCACTACGCTGACCCTTGTCTACAAGCCGTCCCGGCGGCAGTGGTTCGCTTCGTTTACGGTTGAGGTTGCCATACCAGAGCCTAAGTTTGGGTCGCAGTCGGATTTGCGATATGAGTCCATCGTTGCCTATGACTTGGGTACAGAGACCGCCCTGACCCTGTTTGACGGGGCGGAGTTTCAGGAGATTGCCAATCCCCGCTTTACCCAGCGGAGTGAGGCGAAGATACGCGAGCTTGCCAAGTTGAAGCGGAGAAAGCGCGCTCCGAAGAAGGGTGTCAAGGCTTCCAGAAGGTGGAAGAAAATCCACCGGCGGGAAGCGCAACTGCAAGCAAAGGTTGCCCGTCAGCGCAAAGACTGGCAACACAAAGTTACGTCAGAGATAGCTTGTCGTTATGGCGAAGCGCTCCGCGCCGCCGTAGGCGAACGGCGTAACGGAGAAGCTGCATGTCAAAGGGATGACCCGCAAGGGTGGGAAGCGCAAGGCAGGGCTAAACAAGTCGATTTTGTCGGTGGGGTTCGGTACATTGAACCAGATGATTACCTACAAAATCGAGCAGAAAGGTGGTTTAGTTCTCGTGCTTCCTACGCAAGCCATCAAGCCCTCGCAGCGCTGTCCCAAATGTGGGGCAGTCCACAAGGAGTGGGCGGACTTGAGCAACCGCTATCATGTCTGCTCTGGTTGTGGGTTTGAGGTACCGAGGGATCGTGGCTCGGTGATGGTGATGTACAACGTTGCCACTAATCGGCAACCGGGGTTGGGAACCGGCCTCGTGAGTCTTGGATGCTTCAGCTCTACTTCAAAGTCCTGCGGGTCTATGAAGCACCTGGGGCAGAGGAAGAGACTAAAATCCTGCCGTCAAGGGGATGGGGCATCAGAAACCCCATCCGCCTATGCGGTGGGGTAGTTCATGATAGCCCAATCTGCCGGCGGGATCCCTATCCGGTAAGATAAAACCAGAAGCAATTCCCAAGCCATGGAGGTTTCCTTGAGGGAGGGATCCACGATGTCTGTTGCTTGGCTGGCTTCGGTTCTGGCGAGGCTGTCTCGGCTGAGCCGTTTCCTGCGGGGGATGGTGCTTTGCGGGCTGATACTCTGCCTGGGGGTTACCCTGCTGGGATCCCCGGCCCAGGCAGAGGACTACACCAAACGAGATCTGCAGGGGGTGAGCTTTGCAGGGCAAGACCTGAGCGGCTGGAAGTTTCTCAAGGCCAACCTGCGCCAAAGCGATCTCAGCCACGTGAAGGCGGCAGGGGCAAACCTATTCGGGGCCAATCTCAGCAAAGCCAACTTGCGCGGGGCCGACCTGCGGGGGGCCACTTTGGACATGGCCAACTTACAGGGTGCGGATCTGCGAGAAGCGCAACTGCAGGACAGCATGATGTGGCTGGCCCGAGTCGAAGGGATCCAAATTGATGGGGCCGATTTCACCAATGCCTTAATACGCCAAGACGCCCTCTCCATCCTCTGTGAACGGGCCACCGGCGTTAACCCTGTAACCGGTCGGGCCACCCGCGACACTCTTGAATGTGACTGATCCTCACCCCCGGCTCTTCTCCCAGAGGGAGAGGGGAGATAGGCAGCAGAACCCATCGCCTCACTGCCCTCTGGAATCCGGATTTTAGGAGCTGGGAGCGGCTGCCTCAGAACGGGCGGGCTTGCGTTGAAACTGGCTGAGCAGAGAGTTCCAGGCCAAGCGGGCCATCGACAACAGCCAATTGCCCTCCAACTCCCTAAACAGATCCATGTTCAGCTTGAAGGCATAGTTGGCCTCTGCCACAATGCGGTCGATGGTGGTTTGATCCAGCTCCAACGCATCCAGCTGGGCGCGGTAGCGCTGCTTGAATTTGCCCTCATGAGGGATCTGCTCGAAATCGTAGAAGGCCGTTCCTTCCCCCTGCGGCAAGCCCATGGCCCGGCGGGCGATGTTTTTGAGGATTTGGCCACCCGACAAGTCACCGATGTAGCGGGTGTAGGCGTGAGCGATCAGCAGAAGCGGATCTTTTTCCACCACTTCTCGGATGCGGTTGACATAAACCTGGCAGGCAGGGGAGGGCTTGACCACAGCGCGCCAATTGGGGCCGATAAAATAATTCAAGTCCTTCTCCAGGCTGGTCTTGCGCCACAGCTCCGGGTAGTAGAACCGGCCCACCAGCGGGTGCTCTCGCAGTTGGGCAAAGCCCTCTTCCAGAGCACTGTAGACAAAGTAGAAATTGCCCACGTAGCGGCTGTAGGCCCGTTTATCCACCACTCCCTTCAGGAAACACTTGATAAAGGCCATGTTCTCGGCCATGGTGTGGGACTGCTTGGTGCCCTCTCGCAACTGGGCCGACAAGCTGTGGTCCCGGTTATACAGATCACTTTTTTTATTCTGATTGTTCTGACTTTGACTCACAAAACCCTCCTCGCCAACAAACTGTGCTTCATTAGATCACCCGCAGATCACCCGCAAGCCATCCCGAGGTTCCCCCAGCCTGAGAAGCTTTGTAAACCCATTCCCGATCCTTTCTCATGATTGATGGCTCCGCGTCTTGCCCCCTAGCCTGCATCAACAGCGTGCATCTCAAAAGCGACAAAGACCGGCGCCGCGTCCACCCTGGCGACCGGCTGAGCCTGTCAGAACCACCCCTCCGATCCCCACGGTCGACCGGAAATCCGAGCTGGAGCAGCGGATGATCCGTAAAAACGGTCAAAGATTAGAATAATCTGCCTGAGTGTGAATGGATGTGAACAATCCTTAAGGCATGGCGGCAACCGCCCCTGCCCCGGCAGCCAAAAGGGGATCCCCAGCGGTTTTGCCGAGATTTTCCAAGTGAGCCCTCAAGGGATCCGGACAGCCCCTCGGCCTTTGTAACGTTCGTTGACGATCGTTGGCGGGGTTTCTATAATGGAAGGCCTGACTGCAGCGCGACCCCTCCCGAGCAACGCATGACACAATTAGCAGTGCCATCCCCTGTCGCTCCTACCTTTCCTGACCTGGTGGAGATTCAGCGGGAGAGTTTCTTGTGGTTTTTGCGAGAAGGGTTTGAAGAGGAGCTTCTCAGCTTTTCCCCCATCGTCGATTACACCGGCAAGCTGGAACTGCATTTCCTGCCCGAATATCGCCCTGGGGATCCCTCCAAAGGGTACAAGATCAACCGCCCCCGCTACGACCCTGAGGAGGCCAAGCGGCGGGATGCCACCTACCAAGCGCAGATCCGGGTGCCCACTCGCCTGATCAACAAAGAGACCGGCGAGATCAAAGACATGGACGTCTTCATCGGCGAACTGCCCTTGATGACGGATCGGGGCACCTTCATCATCAACGGCGCCGAGCGGGTGATCGTCAACCAAATTGTGCGCAGCCCCGGCGTCTATTACAAATCGGAGCTGGACAAAAACGGGCGTCGCACCTACAGCGCCAGCCTCATCCCCAACCGCGGTGCCTGGCTGAAGTTCGAGACCGACAAAAACGGCCTGGTGTGGGTGCGCATCGACAAAACCCGCAAGCTCTCGGCGGCAGTTCTGCTGAAAGCCTTGGGCCTGAGCGACTCCGAGATTTACGACAACCTGCGCCACCCCGAATTCTTCCAGAAAACCATGGAGAAAGAGGGGCCCTACACCGAAGAAGAAGCCCTAATGGAGCTGTACCGCAAGTTGCGGCCCGGGGAACCCCCCACCGTATCGGGTGGCCAGCAGTTGCTGGAATCCCGCTTCTTCGACCCCAAACGCTACGATTTGGGCCGGGTAGGGCGCTACAAGCTGAACAAAAAGTTAAATTTGAACGTAGCCGAAAGTGTGCGGGTGCTTACCGTCACCGACATTTTGGCCGTCATCGACTACCTGATCAATTTGGAGTACGACATCGGCCATGTGGACGACATCGACCACCTGGGCAACCGCCGCGTGCGCTCCGTGGGCGAGCTGCTGCAAAACCAGGTGCGGGTGGGCCTGAATCGCCTGGAGCGGATCATCCGAGAACGGATGACAGTCTCCGAGTCGGAAAACCTCACCCCGGCCTCTTTGGTCAACCCCAAACCCTTGGTGGCGGCCATTAAGGAGTTCTTCGGCTCCAGCCAGCTCTCCCAGTTCATGGATCAGACCAATCCCCTGGCGGAGCTGACCCACAAGCGCCGGTTATCTGCCCTGGGCCCCGGCGGCCTAAGTCGGGAACGGGCCGGCTTTGCGGTGCGGGATATCCACCCCAGCCACTACGGCCGCATCTGCCCCATCGAAACTCCAGAAGGCCCCAACGCCGGGTTGATTGGATCCCTGGCCACCCACGCCCGCGTCAACCAGTACGGCTTTATCGAAAGCCCCTATTACCGGGTCGAGAACGGCGTGGTGCGCAAAGATCTGGGCATGGTCTACCTCACTGCCGATGAAGAGGACGAGTACCGCGTGGCCCCGGGGGATGTGCCGGTGGATGCCGAGGGCCGCATCACTGCCGACTTGGTGCCGGTGCGCTACCGCCAAGAGTTCACCACCGCCCACCCCACAGAAGTGCACTACGTCCAAGTGGCGCCGGTGCAGGTCATCTCGGTGGCCACCTCCTTGATCCCCTTCCTGGAGCACGATGACGCCAACCGTGCCTTGATGGGAGCAAACATGCAGCGGCAGGCGGTGCCCCTGCTCAAGCCGGATCGGCCCTATGTGGGCACTGGCCTGGAAGCCCAGGCGGCACGCGACTCCGGCATGGTGGTGGTGTCGCGCACCAATGGCGTGGTGACCTACGTTTCCGCCGACGAAATCGTGGTTCGGCCAGATGACGGCGGCGATCCAATTGTCTATCGCCTGCAGAAATACCAGCGCTCCAACCAAGACACCTGCCTCAACCAGCGTCCCCTTGTCTATACGGGGGATCGGGTGGTGGCTGGCCAGGTGCTGGCGGATGGCCCGGCGACCGAAGGGGGCGAGTTGGCTTTGGGCCAAAACGTGTTGGTGGCCTATATGCCCTGGGAGGGCTACAACTACGAAGATGCCATCTTGATCAGCGAGCGGCTGGTCTACGACGATGTCTTTACCTCGGTACACATCGAGAAGCACGAGATCGAGGCCCGGCAAACCAAACTGGGCCCTGAGGAGATCACCCGCGAAATCCCCAACGTGGGGGAAGATGCCCTGCGGGACCTGGATGAGAACGGCATTGTGCGCATTGGGGCTTGGGTGGAGGCCGGCGACATTTTGGTGGGCAAAGTCACCCCCAAAGGGGAGTCGGATCAGCCCCCAGAAGAGCGGCTATTGCGGGCCATTTTCGGGGAAAAGGCTCGGGATGTGCGGGACAACTCGCTGCGGGTGCCCAACGGCGAGCGCGGTCGGGTGGTGGATGTACGCATCTTTACCCGCGAACAGGGGGATGAGCTGCCTCCCGGCGCCAACATGGTGGTGCGGGTCTACATTGCCCTCAAGCGCAAAATCCAGGTGGGGGACAAGATCGCGGGCCGTCACGGCAACAAAGGCATCATCTCCCGCATCTTGCCGATTGAGGACATGCCCTACCTAGCGGACGGCACACCGGTGGATGTGGTGCTCAACCCCTTGGGGGTGCCTTCCCGGATGAACGTGGGCCAAGTGTACGAGTGCCTGCTGGGCTGGGCAGCAGAACATCTGGGAGTGCGCTTCAAGCTGATGCCCTTTGATGAGATGCACGGTTTAGAAGCCTCCCGTCTGACGGTGGAGGCCAAGCTGAGGGAAGCCCGAGAGAAGACCGGCAAGGACTGGATCTTCAACCCGGAAGGCAGGTACTGCGGCAAAATCCAGGTGTTTGATGGTCGCACCGGGGAGCCCTTCGACCAGCCCGTTACGGTGGGCCGCGCCTACATGCTGAAGCTGGTGCACTTGGTGGATGACAAGATCCATGCCCGCTCCACCGGCCCCTATTCTTTGGTGACCCAGCAACCGCTGGGGGGCAAGGCGCAGCAGGGCGGCCAGCGCTTTGGGGAGATGGAGGTGTGGGCTTTGGAGGCGTTTGGGGCAGCCTACATCCTGCAGGAGTTGCTCACCGTCAAGTCCGACGACATGGTGGGGCGCAACGAGGCTCTCAACGCCATTGTCAAGGGCAAGCCGATCCCTCGACCCGGCACGCCGGAGTCCTTCAAGGTGCTGGTACGGGAGTTGCAGTCCCTCTGCCTGGATGTGTCGGTACACAAGGTGGAGGTGGACAGCGAAGGGCAAACCCACGATGTGGAAGTGGATCTGATGGCCGATACTTCCAACCGTCACACTCCCTCTCGACCCACCTATGAATCGGTTACGGCTGAGGATCTCTCGCCATCACCCGCCTTTACCAGAGTGCTCCGCACCGCTGACGCGAATGCCAGCCGCAGCCTTGAGGAAGATGAGGACGAGGAGGAGGAAGAGGACTTTTGAGGGTTGAGAGCGCTCCCCACCCCTGACGCGAACGTGACGGGGATCCCCTTCAACCCACGAAGGAGGGTGGGGCTTCCCTCTCCTTTGGGTTCAGCAAGCCAGGAGGAAAACGGCGATGGCCAAAACAGAGCAACGCTTTGACTATGTCAAAATCGGCTTGGCTTCTCCAGAACGGATCATGGAGTGGGGCCAGCGCACCCTGCCCAATGGTCAAGTGGTGGGGGAAGTCACCAAGCCCGAGACCATCAATTACCGCACCCTCAAGCCGGAGATGGATGGTCTTTTCTGTGAGCGCATCTTTGGGCCGGCCAAAGACTGGGAATGCCACTGCGGTAAGTACAAGCGAGTACGGCATCGGGGGATCGTCTGCGAGCGCTGTGGGGTGGAGGTAACCGAGTCGCGGGTGCGCCGCCACCGCATGGGCTACATCAAGTTGGCTGCCCCCGTCACCCATGTTTGGTATTTGAAAGGGATCCCCAGCCACATCGCCACCCTGTTGGATATGCCGCTGCGGGATGTGGAGCAGGTGGTATACTTCAACGCCTACGTAGTGGTGGATCCGGGCAATGCCCAGAATCTCTCTTACAAGCAACTGTTGACGGAGGATCAATTCCTCGAGATCGAAGATCAGATGTACGAGGAGGGATCCGAACTGCAACTGCCGGAGAACTGGGCGATGATCGGGGCGGAGGCCATCGAGCGCCTGCTCAAGGATATCGACCTGGAAAAAGAGGCGGAGCAACTGCGGGAGGAGATCACCACTGCTCGCGGCCAAAAGCGGGCGCGCCTGATCAAGCGGCTGCGGGTAATCGACAACTTCATCGCCACCGGATCCCGTCCGGAGTGGATGGTGTTGCGGGTGCTGCCGGTGATCCCGCCGGATTTGCGTCCCATGGTGCAGTTGGATGGGGGCCGCTTTGCCACCAGCGACCTCAACGATCTCTACCGTCGTGTGATCAACCGCAACAACCGTCTGGCCCGGCTGCAGGAGATCATGGCGCCGGAGATCATTGTGCGCAACGAAAAGCGCATGCTCCAGGAGGCGGTGGACGCGCTGATCGACAACGGTCGGCGGGGGCGCGTGGTGGCGGGGGCCAACAACCGTCCCCTCAAGTCCCTCTCCGACATCATCGAAGGCAAACAGGGGCGCTTCCGGCAAAACCTGTTGGGCAAACGGGTGGACTACTCCGGACGTTCGGTGATCGTGGTGGGGCCCAGCCTGCGCATGCACCAGTGCGGCCTGCCCAAAGAGATGGCCATCGAGCTGTTCCAGCCCTTTGTCATCCACAAATTGATCAAGCGGGGCATTGTCAACAACATCAAGGCTGCCAAAAAGATGATCCAGAGCAATGACCCACAGATTTGGGATGTGCTGGAAGAGGTGATCGACGGCCACCCCGTCTTGCTCAACCGTGCCCCCACCCTGCACCGCCTCGGGATCCAAGCCTTTGAACCGATCCTGGTGGAGGGAAGGGCGATTCAACTTCACCCTCTGGTTTGCCCCGCCTTCAATGCTGACTTCGACGGCGACCAGATGGCGGTGCATGTGCCCCTGTCGTTGGAAGCCCAGGCGGAAGCGCGCCTGCTGATGCTGGCCACCAACAACATCCTCTCCCCGGCCACCGGCGCTCCCATCATCACCCCCAGCCAAGATATGGTGTTGGGGTGCTACTACCTGACGGCGGACAACCCCCACGCGCCAGATATTGGCGATCGCTTCTTCGCCAGCTTGGAAGATGCTCTCATCGCCTACGACCGCGGCGCTATCGGCCTGCACAGCAAGGTCTGGGTGCGCTACCACGGCCCGATGGAGTTGGGCAAGGGCGAAAAAGAGTCCGAGCCGCAAATCATCGAAGAACCGGGCGGCATTCGCCTCAAGATCACCAACTACCGCCGTATCCGCGAAGATCAAAACGGCAACGTGATCAGCCAGTACATTCGCACCACGCCGGGCCGGATCATTTTTAACAAGACCGTGCAGGATATTTTGTCTGCGTAGTTACCCTCTGCCGTAGGACGGCTCTTCTCTCCCCTTCTCTCTAGCGAGGCATCATGAGCGAAAAAGGACGATTTTCCGCTGGCCTGTCGCGGCAGGCTGCCGACGGCAACAAAGCCGACGCCCCTTTGCCCCCTGTGCCCTTTCGCAACTATCAAATTGGCAAAAAAGAGCTGCGTAACCTGATTGCCTGGTCCTTTGCCCGCTACGGCACAGCCCGCACCGCTCAGATGGCGGATGCTCTGAAGACCCTGGGCTTCAAATACGCCACCCAGGCAGCCGTCTCCATCAGCGTTGAAGACCTGCGCGTTCCCCCCAGCAAGCGGCAGTTGTTGGCACAAGCGGAAGCCGAGATCGAGGCGGCCACCGAGCGCTATACCCGTGGAGAAATCACAGAGGTGGAGCGCTACCAAAAGGTGATCGACACCTGGAACCAGATCAACGACCAGATCAAAGAGGAGATGCTCAACAACTTCCGGCAGAACGATCCCCTCAACTCCGTCTACATGATGGCCAACTCGGGGGCGAGGGGGAATGTCTCCCAGGTACGGCAGTTGGTGGGCATGCGCGGCCTGATGGCCAACCCCCAGGGGGAGATCATCGATTTGCCCATCAAAACCAATTTCCGCGAGGGCCTGACCGTTACCGAGTACATCATCTCTTCCTATGGGGCCCGCAAGGGCTTGGTGGATACGGCCCTGCGCACCGCCGACTCCGGCTACCTCACCCGCCGCTTGGTGGATGTGTCTCAGGATGTGATCGTGCGGGAATCCGACTGCGGCACTGAGCAGGGCATCCTTCTGGAATACCTGATGGACGGGGACAAGGTGGTGGTGTCTCTGGAGGAGCGCTTGGTGGGCCGAGTGTTGGCGCGCGACGTGGTGCATCCACAAACCCAGGAGATCCTCGCCCGCCGCAACCAAGAAGTGGATCACGACTTGGCTAGAACCATTGCAGAGGCCGGCATCCGGCAGGTGATGGTGCGTTCTCCCCTCACCTGTGAAGCCAACCGCTCCGTGTGCCGGATGTGTTATGGCTGGAGCTTGGCCCATTCCCGCTTGGTGGATCTGGGGGAAGCGGTCGGGATCATCGCCGCCCAATCGATTGGGGAGCCGGGCACCCAGTTGACGATGCGCACCTTCCACACGGGAGGCGTGTTTACAGGGGAGGTGGCCCGCCAAATTCGCGCCCCCTTTGCGGGTGTGGTGCGCTTCCCGAAAAATCTGCGCACCCGCCCCTTCCGTACCCGCCACGGCGACGATGCTCTACAAGTGGAGGTAAACAACCAAATCATCTTGGAAGGCCCAGACGGTCAACGGGAGTCCTTCGACATGACTCAGGGATCCACCCTGCTGGTGCGGGACGGAGCCCAGGTGCAGCGGGATCAGTTGATTGCAGAGGTGTCCCTGGCCAAGGCCAGCCGTAAGAGCACCGAGAAAGCCCAGAAAGAGGTGGTGGCCGACCTGGCTGGAGAAATTCGCTTTGCCGATCTGCCCATCGAGGAGAAGACTGACCGCCAGGGTAACACCACCTACACTGCCCAGCGGCAGGGATTGATCTGGGTGATGTCTGGACAGGTGTACAACCTGCCTCCGGGGGCCGAGCCGGTGGTGAAAAACGGGGATCGGGTGCAGGCGGGGGATGTGATCGCCGAAACCTCGCTGGTGACGGAGCATGGCGGCATTGTGCGGCTACCGGAGCGCAGCGACACCAGAAGTGGGCGCGAGGTGGAGATCATCAACGCTTCGGTGGTGTTGCGGGAAGCACGGGTACGGGTGGAATCCCACCAGGGGCGGGAACAATTTTTGCTGGACACTTCCAGTGGGCAGACCTTTGTTCTCAAGGCTACTCCGGGCACCAAAGTGGGCAACGATGAGGTGGTGGCGGAGCTGATCGACAACCACTTCCGCAGTCAGACGGGAGGCTTGGTGAAGTTCGCCGGCATTGAGGTGGCACGGCGCGGCAAGGCCAAGCAAGGTTACGAAGTCATCCAGGGCGGCACCCTGCTGTGGATCCCAGAAGAGACCCACGAGGTGAACAAGGACATCTCCCTGCTGAACGTGGACGATGGCCAGTATGTGGAAGCAGGCACTGAGGTGGTGAAAGACATCTTTTGCCAGAATGCCGGTGTTGTCGAAGTCATCCAGAAGAACGACATTCTGCGGGAGATTGTCATCAAGCCGGGATCCCTGCATCTGGTGGACAACCCCGCCGACTTGGAAGTGAAAAGTGGCACCCTAATCCAGCCAGGGCAACCGGTGCTCAGCAGCATCGTTCCCGACCGACTGGTCTACCTGGAACACGTGGAAACTCCCGAAGGCCCAGGCTTGCTGCTGCGTCCGGTGCAGGAGTACGAGATCCCCGACCGGCCCTTGGTGCCCACTCAAGAGTCCACCAGCGAGTCCGGTCGCTCCATTCGTCTGCGGGCGGTGCAGCGGGTTCCCTTCAAAGATGGGGAGCGGGTGAAGTCGGTAGGCCCTGTAGAGCTCCTGCGCACCCAACTGGTGCTGGAAATCGATACCGACGCCCCACAACTGAAGGCCGATATCGAGCTGATCCAAGATGAGAAGGATCCAGATATTCGCCGCCTGCAACTGGTGATTCTGGAAACCCTGTTGCTGCGCCGCGACGTGGAAGCGGATCTGACGCAGGGGAGTACCCACACGCGGCTGTTGGTGAAGGAAGGAGACTCCATCGCCAGCGGAGATGTTATCGCCCGCACCGAAATCCAAGCCAAAAAGGCCGGGATCGTCCAAGGGATCCGCGAGGGAGCGGAGGTGGTACGGCGGGTGCTGGTGATTACCGACGACGATCTGGTGCAGGTGCCCCTGACGGGCCCAGCCAATGTGGAAGTGGGGGCGCTGGTGCGGGCTGGGGACGAGCTTGCTCCCGGGATCCCTTCTCCACAGTCAGGACAGGTGATGCAGATAACGGACGGCCAAGTCCTGTTGCGGATGGCGCGGCCCTACTTGGTTTCTGCGGGTGCCATCCTGCAGGTACGGAATGGCGATCTGGTGCAGCGGGGGGATTCTCTGGCCCTCTTGGTGTTCGAGCGGGCCAAGACAGGGGACATCATCCAGGGTCTGCCACGGATTGAGGAGCTGCTGGAGGCCCGCAAGCCCAAGGAAATGTGTGTTCTGGCCAAGCGGCCCGGCACCGTTCAACTGAGCTGGCGGGGAGAAGAGCCAGATCTCAAGGTCATCGAAGCCGATGGCACGGTTAGAGACTATCCTGTGCTGCCGGGGCAGAGCTTGATCGTGGTAGATGGACAGCCGGTGGGGGTGGGGGATCCCCTAACCGATGGCCCTGCCAACCCCCACGACCTCTTGGAGATCTACTACGAGTACCATCGCCAAACCTTGGGAGATGACCAAGCCGCACGGTTGGCTCTGCGGGAGGTGCAGCGCTTCTTTGTCAACGAAGTGCAGAACGTCTACCGCTCCCAGGGGGTGGAGATCTCCGACAAACACATCGAGATCGTGGTGCGCCAGATGACCTCCAAGGTGCGGGTGGATGATGGCGGCGACACCATCCTGCTGCCGGGCGAGCTGGTGGAGTTGCGGGAAATCCAGCAGATCAATGCCACCATGGCCATTACTGGAGGAGCGCCGGCCAAATACACGCCCGTCCTGCTGGGGATCACCAAGGCCAGCTTGAATACCGACAGCTTCATCTCAGCGGCCAGCTTCCAGGAAACCACCCGCGTGCTGACTGAGGCGGCCATTGAGGGCAAATCCGACTGGCTGCGCGGCTTGAAGGAAAACGTAATCATCGGGCGCTTGATCCCGGCAGGCACGGGCTTCACCACCTACGAGGAGATTGCCGCCGAGCCGGAGCCTGACGAAGAGGAGGAAGAGCCTGCGGTGTTGCCGGAGCTGCCGCCTCGTTTGATCTTGGAAGATGATCAATTGATCGACGATTCCACCCCTGCCTTCGACGAGCTAGAGGAGGATGACGACGAGGAGGAGTGAGGCGCTGGGTCTCCAGGATTGGGCCACTTTGCAAACTGAAATCGTCAGTTGCTGCCGCTGCCCCCGCTTGGTGGCCTGGCGAGAGTCAGTCGCCCTTCAGAAGGTGGCCCGTTTTCGCGACCAGCTCTACTGGGGCCGACCGGTGCCAGGGTTCGGGGATCCGCAGGCGCGGCTGTGGGTGATCGGGTTGGCGCCGGCAGCCCATGGGGGCAACCGCACCGGGCGCGTGTTTACCGGGGATCCCAGCGGGGACTGGCTGTTTCGCGCCCTGTACCGAGCCGGGTTTGCCAATCAGCCCACCTCTACCCACCGAGAGGATGGCCTGCAATTGCAGGATTGCTACATCTCGGCAGTGGTGCGCTGTGTGCCCCCGGAGAACCGCCCCACCGCCATAGAAGCCAAGACCTGCCTGGGCTACCTGAAGCAAGAGCTGGAGCTGCTAACCCAGGTGCGGGTGATCCTGACGTTGGGGCATTTTGCCTTCCAACACGCTCTGACGCTCTTGCCACCTCTCAGGCCCCGTCCCCGCTTTGGCCACAACTGCGTTATTCCCCTGGCAGAGGGTCGCTATTTGCTGGCGTCTTACCATCCCAGCCGGCGCAACACGGCCACACGGCTGCTGACGGAGCCGATGTTGGATGCCGTTTTCGCGCAAGCCCAGCAGTTGCTGTCTGGTAAGCCAGCCCGACCGGCTGAGGATTAGGCGGGTTGCCAAGATTCGAGGCGATAGGCACTGTCCCAAAACAGCCATTCCAACCGGGAGGCAGTGACAAAAGCTGCCCTCATCTTTTCCCGCAGCGGTTCTGTAGCCTGCTGAGCGACGGAGTCGGTGATGTCCAAAGCCTGCTGCACCACTTGGGCAAATTCTTCCCCGGCGTAGGTGTCGATCCACTGTTGGTAGGGATTGTCAGGCTGTGCGGTGCGATAGATGGCGGATCCCACCTCTCGGTAGATCCAAAAGCAGGGCAGCACAGCGGCAATGGCCACCTCATAGGGATCCACAGCCGCCGCAGCCAACAAAAAACGGGTATAGGCGAAGCAGGCAGGGGCATAGGCTGTTTCGGGTTGAATGTCGTAGAGGCGAAAATAGCTTTCGTGCAGGCTGCGTTCGGCCACAATGGCTCCCAGGGCAAAGTTCAAGAAACTCACCACCTGCTCAGCCCCTTCGGAACGAGCTCCAATCAAGGCCAGGGCGCGGGCAAAATCCGTGAGATAAAGAGCATCCTGCTGCAAGTAAAACTGGAACCGCTGCCGCGATAGGCTGCCCGCTGCCAACTCTCGGTTGAAGGGGTGATCGAGGATTTGCTTGTAGATGGGCTGAATGGCTTGCCAAAGGTGGGCAGTAAAGGACTGGGGCATGGCGACCGTCTCTCGGCGTTTGGTCTTCGGGTTTTGTCCGGCTTCGGTCGAGGGCTGATTGACCTAACCAGGGGCAGCACCTCTGCTGTGGCTGAGACTCTCTTCATTTTGAATCTCAATTAGGCTTCGGGCATGAGGGGGCGGAACCCATGCTTGCGGGAAAGCTGCCCGATCAGATCCAATTTCTCAAGGGTGATCAAATTACGGCCCCAACTGAAATTGGTGTACAGCCCCTCAAACTCCAGCAGCATGGATTCAGCAAAGCAGGCAAAAAGCTGACGGGCCGGGTTGGCCACATTCAAAAACTGCATGATGTTCCATTCAATATCCAAAGAGTGCTCCACCATCCCCCCGTCAATGACGTAGAGTCCCTTTCGCTGCAAGCTGGAGGCGATGTTCTTTGGGTAGCCACCGTCGATGATGACACAGGGATCCGGCAAAACTTGGGGATCGAGGGCCATGCCTTGGCTCATGCTGGCCACCCAAACGATAAAGTCAGCGCGGGGCAGGGCCTCTTCCAGCGAAGAGATCTCCCCCTGCTTGAGCTTGGCCTGCAATTCCTCCAGACGCCGTCGCTCTCGGGCGATGAGCAACAATTTGCCCAAGTGAGTGTGGGCCACCAACCATTGACAAATGGCGCTGCCGATATCTCCGGTCGCCCCCACCACCGCAACCGTAGCGGCTGCCAAGTCCATGGCGTAGCGCTGGGCCGCCAACTGCAGTTGCTGACAGATGATGTAGGCCGTGTGGGTATTGCCGGTGGTAAAGCGTTGGATCTCCAAGTCAATGTTGCGGACTCGCCGGAGACTGTCGAGGCGAAAAGTCTCAAAAATGATGCTGCTAAATCCCCCCAAAGCAGTAATGTTCAAGCCGCGCCGCTGGGCTAGGGCCATGGCATTCAACACTTTCCGACAAGCTGCCTTCACCCGTCCCCCCGCCAACATCTCCGGCAAGAAACAGGATTCGACGTACTGCCCATAAATCTTTTGGCCGGTGATGCTGGTTACCGTGATCTCGTCCACCACCTGAGGGGGAGCCATGCACCAGAACTCCAGGTCGCTCTCCGCATATTCGGAATAACCCAGCTTGTCTGCCACCCGCTTCGCATGGGCCAGGCTGGTCAAGTGCCCAATCAGGCCGAACATAAAGGTTTACCCGCTTGGATAACTGATGGATCCCATCAAAACATGTCCATACCCGCCTGTAGCCAGCCTAGAACTGCAGTCCGCCGGCAGAGGATGAATGCTGAGATGGGTCATGCTGCCCGCAAACCCTGGGCTGAGAGGCGCATCACCTCGCGGGTGCTGAAGCCGATGTTGGCCAGCGCCTCTCCATAGGCAATCATAAAATCCTCGACGATGGCCTCGCGATCCATATAGATGGCTTCTACATCCTGGTCCACCTGCTGCAGCATCTGCCAGACCAAGGGCAGGTTCTGGGCGTTGGCCGCTTCGATCTGCCCTTTGACCTCGCCAAAATGCTCCCCTAGCCAGCGCTCTCCAAAATTGAGGTGCAGATATTCATCCTTGACCACCCCCTCGGTGATCTTGCGGGCAAACTCATCGGCGACGGGGATGTAAATGTTGTAGGCGGCAATGGCAAAGCATTCGATGATCAGCGACTGAATGACCAAGCAGGTAACTAGGTCTCCGGCTGCTGCCGCTTTTTGGAAATTGTTGCGCAAAGGGGTGAAGAAAGTGCGGGCAAACTCCCTATCCGGCTCTACCTGCAGGTTTTTGCCGCAGGATTGAAAGCCTTTCATGTGCCGCAATTCCATCTTGGCCAGCTTGTGCAGCTCCTCTGCCCCTTCCGGCAACATCTCGGCCAGCTTGAGGTAGTTGTCGTGGGCTTCTTGTTCCCCTTCGATCACAATGCCGTTGATGCGAGAGTAGGCCTGCCGGTAAACCGCGCTGCCATAGTCCAAGGTGGTGCCACCCTCATCGGCTAAAGGCTGGGGGGTATTGGGCAGGACGTTCACTGGGGCCATACTCATGCATCTCCTCTCGGTGTTGTTTGGGTGTTGTTGATTGTCTATGCTGACTCGACAATCGCCTCGATTGCAGTTGAATCGCTCTCTTAATCAGAATAGCTGTAGCTGCCGCAGAATTGGCGGGATTCCTTTTGCGGAATGATAGGGGTCTGCTAGGGTGAGGGTTCGAGTGCCGTTGTGGAGCCTGCTGTATGTCTGCTCTTGGGGATGGCCTGAACCAACTGCGCCAGTTGCTGGTGGAGCTGGAGGAACGATCCCTCGATCAGCCGATTGGCAGTGCCGAGGAGGTGTTGCAGGCCATTGAGCTAGCCACGGCTTTTGAGCTGTTTGAGGCGGAGAGCAGCGGTTTGCTGCTGCAGATTGTGGCCAATCTCTGGGATCGGGTACGGCAGCAGGATTTGTCTCCAGGGGAGATTCAGACGGTATCGGAGAAGTTGCGGGCGGTGGGCTATACCGATGCTGAGATCCAGGAGATCCTGGACTTGGAGCCGGAGGACTAGCCCCATTTCCCCCTCTAGGCTTGAACCATGCCCAGCTCTGCTGGAGTGATATCCGCTTCCATCTGAGTGGTGGCGTCGTAGCAAGCCCCTCGCAGGTTGGCCAGCTTGAGTTTGCACTGGGCAAGAAGGGCTCCTCTCAAGTTGGCCCCGGTGAGATTGGCCCCTGCCAGGTCCGCTTGGCTGAGATCGGCTTCGCTCAAGTCCGCTTCCGCCAGGTTGGCCCCACGCAAGTTGGCTCCCTGCAATCGGGATCCCTGCAGCTTGGCTTTCTCTAGGTTGGCCAGCCGCAGGTTGGATCCCTGCAGATCCGCTTGGCTGAGGTCGGCGCCGCTCAGGTAGGCCCGCTCCAGGTTGGCAGAGGCCAGCTTTGCCTGGCGGAGAATGGATCCCCCCAAGTCGATCCCGGCCAAGTCGGCCCCGGCCAGATCAGCTCCGGCCAGTTGGCTGTTGCTGAAGTCCCGCTCACCGCTGCCGTAGCGTTGCAACAGGTCTGCTCCAGTTTCCACCATCGCTGTTTTCCACACCGGACGAATGGATCCTACCTAGGAATAGAAGGGCCGCCAAGAGCACGCTAGGATAGGCGCAAGCCGTTTTCCGGGATCCCCCCTTATGAGCTTGCCCCGTGTGCCCCGAACTCGACCTCGCCCCAAGCTGCGCTCGATCCCTCGCCGCCAAACCGAATCCGCCCTCTATGCCGAAATGCAGCAGCTCACCGTGGAAAAGCAGCGGCTCAACCAAGAGCTAGAGTTTATTCGAGAGCGGCAAGGGCAAATCCACGCGCGACTCCAGGAAATCGAGCAGGCCATGCAGCACCTTCAGCAGGAGGCAAAAGCCTTCCGGGATCCCGCTCCCCCCTCTGAACCGGCCCAGCTCAGATCCCGCCCTTCCCGCTTCCCGCCCATGACCTTCGAGTATTGAGGGATCCTATAAATCTCAAAGAAGACCCAAGATTCAAAGCAGACCTAAGCAACAAGTCAGGGGATTCTGTAGCCAACTTAACTATTTGCTGCTTATCTCAACCCGACTCCAGAATCTGGGCCAGCGAACAGCTGTTCTCAAGCTGGCTGCACAGTTACCTGAACTTCAGGGCTTATGACTTCTTCTCCCCAGATATCGTCAGATATCGTCGGTCTAGAGCGTTTTGCTAAGGCCCTGCCCAGGCAACTTTCGGGCGGTATGCAGCAGCGGGTGGCCATTGCCCGAGCTCTGGCGGCCCAACCGAAGATTTTGCTGATGGATGAGCCTTTTGGCGCTTTGGACGTGCAAACCAAGGAGACGATGCAGGAGTTTTTGCTGGATCTCTGGCAGCGCACGCGCACCTCAATTTTGATGATTACCCACGATGTGGAAGAGGCCGTCTTTCTGGCCCAGCGCATCTATGTACTCACGTCCCATCCTGGGCGGGTGAAACGGGAGCTCCGGGTTGATTTCCCCAGTCGGCGCGACTACAGTCTCAAGCGCACTTCTTCCTTCCAAGAGGTGAAGGACGAGATCTTGGCTCTCCTACGAAACCAGAAAGGGATCCCGTTGAGCGACGCTGCGCCCGCGGGCTGATCAGGCAAACACCACCGTTTTGTTGTGGTACACCAGCACCCGATTCTCCAGGTGATACCGCACTGCCCGTGCCAGGACTAGGCGTTCCATGTCGCGGCCTTTGCGGACGAGGTCGGCAACGGTATCGCGGTGACTGACCCGCACCACGTCTTGCTCGATGATCGGCCCTTCGTCCAGATCTTCGGTGGCATAGTGGGCAGTCGCGCCGATGATCTTCACCCCCCGTTGATGGGCGCGGTGGTAGGGGTTGGCTCCGGCAAAGGCGGGCAGGGTGGAATGGTGAATGTTGATGACCGGCGGGGCTTGGCGGAGCAGCGACCCACTCAAGACCTGCATGTACTTGGCCAACACCACCAGGTCAATTCGATATTCCTGCAGGAGAGCGAGCTGACTGGCTTCGGCTGCGGCTTTGCCCTCTGGAGAAACGGGGATGTGGTAGTAATCGGTACCGAAGGAGCGGGCCACTGATTCCAGGTCGGGGTGATTGCTGATGATCAAGGGGATCTCGGCGGGCAGTTCTCCCGCCCTTTGCCGCCAGATCAGATCCAAAAGGCAGTGGGTTTGCTTGCTGGCCCACAACGCAATGCGACGGCGAGTGTCGGAGAAATGCAGTTCCCAGTTGGCTTGGATCCCACGGGCAATACCCGAAAAGGCGGGGACAATTTCCCCTCGCTCCAGTTGGAAGCCCTGCAAGTCCCACTCGATGCGGCTCAAGAACAGTCCTGCCTCGGGATCCGTATGGTGATCGGCGTGAATGATGTTGCCGCCGTAGCTGTAGATGAAGCTGGAGAGCTTGGCTACCAGCCCTTTTTGATCGGGGCAAGATACCAACAGGGTGGCACTGGGCATCGGTAGACAACAGCCTCAACTTTGTGGGGACTGGCTCTCCCCAAGAGCAATCCATTCTCAATCTACCCGGTTGATCTCTTCCAATAGCCAGGGATCCACCGGCTGGCCATCCCAACGCTTTAGGTCGATGCGAATCCACATCGCCGCAGAAGAGCCGGCAGGGGGCAGTTCCTGGTGAAACGAGATCTCATAGTCAGACGGGTTTTGGCCATGCTGCCGCAGCCAGGTCTCCACCTTAGCAGGAGCGAAGTAGGACTGCCCTTGCTCGAACAAGCGCGTGATTTCCATGCCGAAGCAAAGGGGGTTAAAGCGGGCCATAGGTTAGGCAGCGTCTGCTGTTTGAGCGTCGTCGGCTACGGATGGGACGGGATCCGTCTCTGGGGGGGGCGTATCGGCAACTGACTCGGTGACTGCTGTTCGGGAAGCCTTGGGAGTGGCAGCAGCCGTTGTCCCGCGGGTGGCTTTCTCCAGCTCTTGGGCCTCTTTGTTCAGTTGCGCCTCGAACTCTCTGGAAGCATCCTGCAGGCTGCGCAGGGTTTTGGCCAGCGTGCGACCAATCTCCGGCAGTTTGCGGGGCCCAAAAACCAAGAGAGCCACCGCAAAGATGACCAACATTTCCGGCAGTCCAACACCCAAAAAATTCATGAGCCTCGGCAGAGTACGGTTTGGTCGAGATCCCTTCGCCTCCCTAGAGTGACATTTTCTTGCCGCGGACTGCAAGTAACTGCCGGCTCTCCTCATCCATTCTGATGGCTTTGGTTGGCTTTGGTGTTCTCCTCTCAGCTCATCTGGGCCCACCTCTCCCTGGCCGGCCAAGTCAAAATGGTAAGATCGCATCATTAATCAATGTTCTTCATTGGCCTAGGCTTGCCCATGCTCCAAACCCTACAAAAGCTCCTTGGGGATCCTAACGATCGGAAGATCCGGCAGTACCGTCCTGTCGTCAAGCTGATCAACTCGCTGGAGATCGAGATCGCCTCTCTTTCGGATGCGGAGCTCAAGGCCAAGACCACGGAGTTTCGCCAGCGCTTAGACAGAGGAGAATCTCTGGATGATCTCTTGCCGGAGGCATTTGCCGTGGTGCGGGAGGCTGCCAAGCGGGTCTTGAACTTGCGCCATTACGACGTACAGCTCATCGGCGGCATGGTGCTGCACGAAGGCCAGATTGCCGAAATGAAAACCGGCGAGGGGAAAACCCTGGTCGCCACCCTGCCTGCCTACTTGAACGGCCTGACTGGGAAGGGGGTTCACATCGTTACCGTCAACGGCTACTTGGCGCGGCGCGACTCGGAGTGGATGGGGCAGGTGCACCGTTTCTTGGGCCTGACGGTCGGTCTAGTGCAAGAGGGCATGTCACCCGAAGAAAAGCGCCGCAGCTACAACTGCGACATTACCTACTGCACCAACAGCGAGCTGGGCTTCGACTACCTGCGGGACAACATGGCCACCGATATCAAAGAGGTGATGCAACGGCCCTTTAACTACTGCATCATCGACGAGGTGGACTCAATCCTTATCGACGAGGCCCGCACTCCCCTGATCATCTCCGGTCAGGTGGCTCGCCCCTCCGAAAAATACCTGCGGGCAGCCCAGGTGGCGCGGGAGCTGATCCGAGATGAACACTATGAGGTGGATGAAAAAGCCCGCAACGTCATCCTTACCGACGAGGGGTTTGAAGCCGCCGAGCGGTTGCTGGGGGTCTCTGACCTGTTTGATCCCAAGGATCCCTGGGCGCACTTTGTCTTTAACGCGGTGAAGGCCAAAGAGCTCTTCATCAAGGATGTCCACTACATCGTCCGCAATCAAGAGGTGGTGATCGTGGACGAGTTCACCGGGCGGGTGCTCCCCGGCCGCCGCTGGTCTGATGGGCTGCACCAGGCGGTGGAGGCCAAAGAGGGGGTGCCGATTCAAAGCGAGAGCCAAACCCTGGCCACCATCACCTACCAAAACCTTTTTCTGCTCTATCCCAAGCTTTCCGGCATGACGGGCACGGCTCGCACTGAGGAGGCCGAGTTCGGCAAAACCTACAACCTGGAAGTTACGGTGATCCCCACCAACCGACCCATCCGCCGCAAAGATGCCCCCGACTTGGTGTACAAGACCGAAAGGGGCAAGTGGCAAGCGGTTGCCGAGGAAATTGCCCACATGCACGCCCAGGGGCGCCCCGTCCTTGTGGGCACCACCAGCGTGGAAAAATCCGAACGCCTCTCGGCCATGCTCAAGGAAATGGGGATCCCCCACAACCTCCTCAACGCCAAGCCAGAAAACGTGGAGCGGGAGGCGGAGATCATTGCCCAGGCGGGGCGAAAAGGCGCTGTAACCATTGCTACCAACATGGCCGGTCGAGGCACGGACATCATCTTGGGAGGCAATGCGGAGTACATGGCCCGCCTCAAGCTGCGGGAACGGCTGATGCCCAAGCTGGCTCAATTGGACGCCGACAACCCCTTGGGATCCGTTCAGATGGTGGGACGGGGGGGTGGCCAGGGATTTGGTGGGACAGCACCCAAGCCGAAAAAATCCTGGACGGTGGTCTCCCCCAATTTTTACCCCTGTGAGCTGTCGGCCCGCACCAGCCAAGCTTTAGACGAAGTGGTGGCAGCAGCCGTGACCAAGTATGGGCTGAACCGTCTGCCAGAGCTGGTGGTGGAGGATCTCATCGCAGTAGCTTCCGAGAAAGCGCCGGTGCAGGATCCGCTAATTTTGCAACTGCGGGAGGTTTACAACAGCATCAAAGCCGAGTACGAAAAAATTACTGAGGCCGAGCACGAAGAGGTGGTGAGGCTGGGGGGCCTGCATGTGATCGGTACGGAGCGCCATGAATCCCGCCGTATCGACAACCAGCTGCGGGGCCGCGCCGGGCGACAAGGGGATCCCGGCTCCTCGCGGTTTTTCCTCAGCTTGGAAGACAACCTGCTCAAGATTTTCGGTGGCGACCGGGTAGCCAAGCTCATGGACATGTTCCGGGTGGAGGAGGATATGCCCATCGAGCACCCGCTGCTTAGCAGCAGCCTGGAGAATGCGCAGAGAAAAGTGGAAGTATACTACTTCGACATGCGCAAGCAGGTGTTCGAGTATGACGAGGTGATGAACAACCAGCGGCGGGCCATCTACTCAGAGCGGCGGCGCATCTTGGAGGGGGAAAACCTCAAGACCAAGATCCTTGACTATGTGCGCAAAACCGTTGGCGAGATCGTGCGAGCGCATGTCAACCCAGAGCTGCCCCCGGAAGAGTGGGAAATTGACAAGCTGACCGCCAAGATGCAGGAGTTTGTGCCGCTCCTGAAGCAAAACCTCAAGGTTGAAGACCTGCAGGATCTCTCCTACGAGCAGATCTTGGACTACCTGATCAAGCAGGCAGAACTGGCCTATGAGGCCAAAGAGGCTTTTCTGGATACCTTTGAGCCCGGTTTGATGCGCAAGGCAGAGCGCTTTTTCCTGTTGCAACAGGTGGACACCCTCTGGCGGGAACACCTGCAGCAGATGGAGGCGCTGCGGGAAGCTGTGGGCCTGCGAGGCTACGGTCAGAAGGATCCCCTGATCGAGTACAAGAACGAGGGCTACGAGCTGTTCCTGGAGATGATGGACAACATCCGCCGCAACACGGTGTACAACCTATTCATCTTTACTCCCCAAATTGTGCAAGTGCCCCAGGCATCGCGACCGGCTCCGGCACCCACTGCGGCTGCCAGCCCTGATCCCAGCTCTGCTTCAGGGGTGGTGGAAGCCGATTTCACGGAAGAATAATTGGCGTAGAGAGAAGTCAGCGGGGGAGGAGGATCTGTCGTAATGCCTCTTTCAGTTGTGGGTACTGGAAGGTAAAGCCCATCTGCAAAGCCGCTTGCGGGATCACTTTCTGCCCCGTCAAAACCACTTGAGCTGCCTCGCCCAACAGCAGTTCCAACGCCAGCTCCGGCACAGGCAACCAAGAGGGGCGACCCAAGACCTGGCCTAAGGTTCGGCAAAACTCTTCCATCTGCACCGGGTTGGGAGCGGTGGCGTTGAACACTCCGGATCCCTGCTCCAGCAGGAAGCAGACCAAGCTCACCCAATCCTCGCGGTGGATCCAAGACAGCCATTGTTTGCCGGAGCCGATCGTTCCGCCGATAAAGAACTGAAAGGGGGCCAGCATCTGCCCCAGCGCTCCTCCATCCGGACCCAACACAATCCCCGTGCGCAGGATGGCCAAACGGATCCCCAATTCCTCAACCGGCCGGGCGGCAGCTTCCCAGGCCTGACAGACTCCTGCCAGAAAATCTTGGGCCGGGGGATCCGTCTCTGTTAAGGGTTCTCCTGCCGGATGGGATCCGTAGTAACCCACCGCCGAGCTGCTGATCATCACCTGGGGCTTTTGGTTGAGGGAGGCGAGGGCTTGGACAAGGGCCTGGGTGGTTTCCACACGGCTACGACGGATTTCTTTTTTCTTGGTCTCTGTCCAGCGAGAAGAAGCCAAAGGCTCTCCGGCCAAGTTGACAATCCCCTCGTACCCTTCCAGGGCGGCTGCCCAGGCTTGCGGTTGGTAGGGATCGTAGGGCAGCAGCTTGAGGTTGGGGGATTCCCCCAAAATGCGGCGGGCCTGCTCCAGGCGGCGGGTCAAGACCAAAACCTGATCCCCTTGCTCCAGCAGACGGGCCACCAAGCGACGCCCGATAAAACCACTTCCACCCGTGATGACAATGCGCATGATGTGGATCCGACTTGCATCTGCACAAGCCCTGTGCCGCCCTTGTCCTTTGAACGGTGCAGAGCCTTTCCGCTATTCGAACCTCTAGCCTAGCGCGTTTCCTGCCCCGCGTTGACCATTGCCTGGGATCCCGCCATCCGTTTGCTGAGCTTGGCGAAGTGGCAGAGCCCAAGAAAGCCCAAGAATAAAAATGTTTTGCGGCAAAGCCTGACACACCTGGAAAAATCGGCTTCAATAGGCCCTAGCTGCGCTTCTTGGCAGCAGAGGTGGTTCATCGTCCCCCTATTTTCTTCCCTTCACCCGTGACACCCAAGTCTTCTTCCCGTACCCCGGCTCGCCACGTGTCTATGCGTGCAGAGCAGGTTGCTGGGCCGCGGCTGGACATCTCTGTTGCTCCACGAGTGCATCGCTCCCAAGGGCAGGGATCCCTGGTTCGGGCAGGGTTTCCCTCCTCTCTCCCAATTTCCGGTCGGCGGACGATCCCTGTCCAGCGCTCCCGCCGGCGCGGACGGCAAGAACCTGGCCACGAGCCTCAAGTCTGGGAGATGGCCTGTCACATCGGGGTGAATGTCTTGTTTACGGCGGCTGCCCTCAGTGGTTTGTATCGCCTCTTGCCGGTGCAGTTGGCTCAGCACCACCGGCTCCAGGTTCTGGAGCGGCATATCGAGGTCTTGTCCACTCGGATTTCTCGGCTGCAGGAGGGGGTGGATCGAGGTATGGATCCCTTGCAGCAGGAGGCCCTGATCAAGGAACGGCTGAATCGGGTGCCACGCAATCAAATTCAGGTGCGTTTGGTGGATCCCAGTACCTGGGTGGCGGACGACGAGAAGAACACCCACCCTTCCTGGATCGGGCAGTCCACCCAGCCGTCTGCCAGGCCGTAGGCTGCCTCTGCCTAGGCTTGTTTGAGAAGCAAGGCCACCTCTTTGGCAAAGTAGGTGAGGATGATATCGGCGCCAGCCCGCTTCATGGCCAGCAGGGATTCCAACATCACTTTTTTGCCGTCGATCCAGCCCTTTTGTTCGGCGGCTTTGATCATGGCGTACTCGCCGCTGACGTTGTAAGCGGCCACGGGCAGATCCGTTGATTCCTTGACTCGGTAGATGATGTCCAGGTAGGCCAGGGCCGGCTTCACCATCACCATGTCCGCCCCCTCGGCCTCGTCCAGCTCCACCTCTTTGATGGCTTCCCGAGCATTGGCGGGATCCATTTGATAGCTTTTCTTGTCTCCCGATTTGGGCGCGGATCCCAGGGCATCGCGGAAGGGGCCGTAGAAGGCAGAGGCATATTTGGCAGAATAGGCCAGGATCGCCACATCGGTATAGCCTTGGTCGTCCAGGGCCTCCCGAATGGCGCCGACGCGACCATCCATCATGTCCGAGGGGGCCACAATGTCGGTTCCCGCCTCTGCTTGGGAGAGGGCTTGCTTGACCAAAACTTCCACCGTCTCGTCGTTGAGGATCACCCCATCCCGCACAATGCCGTCGTGGCCGTCGCTGTTGTAGGGATCCAAAGCCACATCGGTTACCACCAAGATCTCGGGGATTTCCTGTTTAATCCGCCGCACCGCCCGCTGGATCAAGCCCTCTGGGTTGAAGCACTCCCGCCCGGTGGGATCCTTTTTCTCTTCCGGCACCACCGGGAACAGGGCCACCGCCGGGATCCCCAATTGAGCGGCTTCCTCCACCTCTTTCAGCAGCAGGTCTAGGGTGTAGCGGTAGCAGCCGGGCATCGACTCCACTTCCTGCCGCTGGTTCTCCCCCTCCATGACAAACAGGGGATAGATCAGATCCTGCACCCGCAGGTGGGTTTCCTGAACCATCTGGCGGAAGGCTTCTGTGCGCCGCAGCCGACGGGGACGGTAGATCAGGTCTTGGCTCATGGGAGCAGCAGGAAAGAGGGCGTTTCTATTTTGCCATGAGGTCGGTAGGGGCTGAGCTGGTCGTTGGGCGAGGGGCGACATCCGGGGCAGAGGGGAAATGCCGGGCCAGCCAGCGGCGAAGGGTCTCTTTTACCGCTTCCGCTTGGCAGTCGTGCAAAAGATCGTGGCGCGACCGGGGAAAATCGTGGATCTCTCCCTGGGGCAGCCGACGGGCAAAATCCACAGCTCCCGCAGGATTGACGACGATATCGGCGGAGGTGTAAAGCAGCAAAACCGGCAGGCAGAGCCGATGGGCTTGGTCGAGGCAGCGCTGTCCACTGCGCACCAGTTCGGCTGTGAATCTGGCCCGCGTCACACCGCACATGTAGGGATCCGCCGCAAAGGCGGCTTGCTGCTCGGGTAGGGAAGTCACCCGCGCCGGCTCGTAGAGGCCAGTTAAGGCCAGCTGGGGAGCAACCCTGTCCAAAACTTGCAAAAGGGCGTGGGTCAAAGGGGTGAAATAGTGGTCGATGCGAAAAGCCGGAGAGATGAGAACCAGGCCCTGCACCTGGCCGGGATGGGCAAGGGCATATTCCGTAACCCAGTTGGCCCCCGCGCTATACCCACACCAGATCTGCGGGATCCCTTTCTGCGGCCAGACCTGCTGGGCGATCCTCTCCAGATCCGCTTGATATTGGCTGAAGCGGTCGATCCAGCAGCGGATCCCGCCGGAGCGACCAAATCCCCGCATGTCAGGCGCCAAAACCTCCCACCCTTGAGCAGCCAACTCGCCGGCCAAAGGGCAAAACCCGCCGCCGTGATCCCCTTTGCCGTGCAAAAGCAACACCCGTCCGCAAGGGGATCCCTGGGGCCAGTGGTGCAGAAAAGCCGGGATCCCATCGGAAAGCGGCAACTCCTGGGGCCGATAGATCCCCGACGAAGGTTGCGGCTGAGCTCCCGACCGCCCATCCAGAACCTCTAAGTGGCCTAACCGATCAAAAGGCATGGGCAAATCCAACACAGGTCCGGCAAGACCGGCAAAGCCGCAAATTATATCTTCCTATGTCCCGGTCGCCCGCGAGCGTTGCTGCCGCTGAGGAGTTGCAATCTTTGTTTCCAGCCCAGCATATTTCTTAACAATCTCTGCTCTTGCCGGGGATCCCTAACAGGCCAAGCTTTGCAGCTTTTCCTGAGGGCGTAATGAAAGGAGCTCTCAGGGCGAACTGGGGCCATTTGCGGGAAAAAGGCCCTCTGAGAGGTATGATGTTGTGAAGAAGTTTTGCGGGGTCTCAGGTTTGACGGGATCCCCTTTCTGGGGTGGTTCACCCTTGTTTTACGATTGCCTTATCGCTTCATCAGTTCACTCAGTCGGAAACGGGTTGCTGAAACTATGCTGTTACTGAAAATCTCTGTTTACGCGGTTGTCATCTTTTTTGTGGGGCTTTTTGTGTTTGGTTTTTTGAGCAACGATCCCTCCCGTAACCCCAACCGTCGAGACCTGGAGTAGGGGATCCCGCCTTGGGCAGCTTGCGAACCCAAGTGATAACCGGCTCATCGCTTGAGGGGGCATGGCTCCGGCCCTATTTTTGTGGAACTCTGCCGGTCGCACCGGCGGCGCGGAACGCTAGCCCTGGGGAAATTGACGCCTGTGGAGATCCCTCCGGCGGTGCGGCGACGCAAGCTGCTGCTGGTTAGGGGTTGTGGAAGCAGGAAGAAAGCCGCAGCGGTGAGCAAGATTCAGTCCTTGTTCGGACTTCGGCCCGCTGGCGGCCATTCCCCTCTGGAGTGAATGGCCTCGTCTCAAAGCTGGCAACTCGGCTGGCTCACTGGAAGGCGGTAATCAGCAATGTCTGGGATCCGGAGCGATTCTGTTGGTCAAACGCGGTAATCCGGAACTGCCAAACGCCGATGGGATCCCCGAGGGCAACGCGGAAATCGGTACTGAAGCTACAAAAGGTGGCCCCAGGGTTACAGCCGGCCTGCTGTGGGCTGAAGAATTCCCTTTGCACGCGCACGCCACTGGGGTTGAAAGTTTCCAGCTCGATGAACTGCGTTGGACGAGCACCGCCGGGCACACTCACCTGCACCGTGAAGGCCGGCGTGGAGGTGCCTACCCGCACCGAGGTGGGCGCATTGATAAACGAAACCGTTGGGCCTTGGGGTGGGGGCAGGATCGAGCCCCCTGAGCTGCCGCCATCTCCACAAGCAGCCAGCCCAGTGGCCAAAAAGCCGGTGGCCAAAAGGGTGAGAGCAGTCCGTTGCATCCCTCAGTTCCTCACGCAAACCCATCCATCCTGGCAAGACTTGACCAGAATCTGTACCACCGCTTGAGCGGCACAGCTCTAAGTTACTTTTCTAAGTTACTTTCTGCCTCTGCAGCTTGAGAAAAGATGCGCCCCGACCCAAATCTGCATGGGCCTTTGCGCACAGTTGATTCCCTTGCTTCAGAGCAGCAGCAAGCGCCGCAACAGCAACGCTATCACCGCAACAAAGCTGGCCACGATGACCTGTCCCGGCAGAGTGTAGCCGGAGTAAAGCCCTATCAACCTCAGCAACTCCCCATTCCAGGGTTGTGTGGCCAAAAGGTAGAGAATCCCGGTCAGGTGAACCAAGGCCAAAGCCACCAAGCTGCCGGATCCCAACTCTTGGAGGCCCACCGGGGAGTCAGGGATCCCTTCTGCCCACCGCTTCCCATCGACAGCACGTTGGCGGGCCAGAGGAGAAGGGGGTGGATAGGGATCCCGTTGCCGAAAGGCGATCGTCCCGCAGGCCCAAGCTCCCGGCAAAAACCCCAGCAAGTAGCCAAAGGCGGGCTGGTACAGGTACTGCCATCCTCCCCCTTGGGCAAACACCTGTAGCCCTGCCAGCCCCAGCCCCAGATAGACGATCTGGGCGCACACCGCTGCCACCGGCCCCGCCAAACAAGCCGTCAGCAACACGCCCCCAATTTGCAGCGAAAAGCTGTATCCCCCCAACCCAGGCAGCTCCGGCGGAAAACTCAAATGGGTTAGGGTGCCCAAAATGGTCAGGAGGACCCCAATCGCCGTCCAAAGCCATTCCAGAGGAGTTAAGAGCAAGCCAGACCGCATAAACCGAGAGGAAATTTTTCCCTATGCTAAGAAAGGGAAGGGGCAGATGGGGTGGGCAAAAGGTGGTCAAGGCAGAGTGGATTGAACTGGCCCAGGCCCTGGCCGATGCTGCCGGAGCGGTGATTCGCCCCCTGTTTCGCGGAGAACTGCAAGCCGAATACAAAGAGGCCCGCTCCCCAATTGTGACGGTGGCCGACCGGGAGGCAGAGCGGGCCATGCGAGCTTTGCTGATGGCCCAAGTGCCAGAACACAGCATCCTTGGCGAAGAGTTTGGTTTTCACCAGACGGGATCCCTCTATACTTGGGTTCTGGATCCCTTGGATGGCACCATCGCCTTTTCCACCGGCAAGCCCACCTTTGCTACTCTGATTGCCCTCTTGGAAGAAGACCGCCCCATTTTGGGCATCATCGATCAACCGGTGTTGCGCGAACGCTGGCTGGGGGTGCGGGGACAACCCACCCAATGGATGACCCCCTCTCACCGACAGGCTGCTCAAACCAAGGCCAATACCGACCTCAGCCGCGCCTACTTGAGCTGTACCACCCCTGATTTGTTCACCCAACCCGACCAACAACGGTGCTTCCAGGGGCTCAGCCAAGCAGTTCACATTACCTCCTATGGCGGCGATGGCTACCAGTACGGCCTGTTGGCCAGCGGCTGTGTGGATCTGGTGATGGAGTGTGGCCTTGCCCTCTACGATTTTGCTGCCCTTGTGCCGGTGATTGAGGGATCCGGTGGCGTGATTACCGATTGGCAAGGGGATCCCTTAACCCGCACCTCCACGGGAGAAGTGTTGGCGGCAGCCAACCCCAGCTTGCATCGACAGGCCCTGGCCGCGATTCAAAAAAGCGGGATCTACCCAGCGAAATAAGCAGGCTCATTGCCAGGTTTCCACTTGATGTTGCAGCCCAGGCTGGGCTTTTGGTCGGGATCGATGGGCTTGCCGGCCAGAAGGTTATCCAGCGCCGCCCGCAAATCTTTGCCCGTCACCGGCACATCGGTCAGGCTGGGACGGCTGTCGTCCAGTTGACCCCGATAGACCAACTTGCGATCCGCGTCGAACAAGAAAAAGTCGGGGGTGCAGGCGGCGGTGAAGGCTTTGGCCACCTCTTGGGTTTCGTCGTAGCAGAAGGGGAAGGTAAAGCCCAAGGTCTCGGCCATCTTCTTCAAGTTCTCTGGGCTGTCATCCGGGTATTTCTCCACATCGTTGGCGCTGATGGCTACAATGCCGACGCCGCGATCCTTGTAATCTCTGCCAAGGCGGGCCAGCTCCTCTTGCACGTGCTTCACATAGGGACAGTGCTGGCAGATGAACATCACCAGCAGGGCCGGCTTGTCGGCAAAGGTGGAGAGGGAGATGGTTTGGCCGCTCACCACATCCGGCAGGCTGAAGTCAGGGGCTGGGGTGCCCAAAGGCAGCATGGTTGAGGGGGTACGGGCCATAACAAACCTCCGGCGTAAGGTTTCCTCAATCATTGTGGATCATCCTGCTCCCACAGGAGCCGTCGCAAGGGGAGCTCGCCGGCAAACGGGAGCGCCAGAAGGGATCCCAAGCAGGCCGGGGACAGCTTTTACAATTGGATAAGGTTGGCAACACGATTGTTGGGGAGCTGAGCCTTGAGCACCGCCGTCTTACCTGCTGCTCCTTTGGTGGATACTCACGTCCACCTCAATTACCCCGATTTTGCCGCGGATCTGCCCCAGGTGGCCGAGCGCTGGCGTCAGACGGGGATCCGGCGTTTGGTGCATTCTTGTGTAACACCGGCAGAATTCCCCCAGTTGCAGGCCATTGCCGACCAGTATCCGGAAGTATTTTTGTCGGTGGGGCTGCACCCTTTGGAGGCGGGCCAGTGGCAGCCCGATTTGGCCGAAAAGATCGCCCACCTGGCCGCCAGCGACGAGCGAGTGGTGGCTATCGGGGAGACGGGCCTGGATTTCTACAAGTCCAACCCGGCGGATATCGAGCGGCAAAAAGAATCCTTCTGGGCCCAGATTGCCATTGCCCAAGCGCAGGATCTGGCGTTGATCGTCCATTGCCGCGAGGCGGCAGCAGCCACCTACGCCATCCTCAAGGAGGCCATGGCCACGGGGGGGCCAGTGCGGGCGGTGATGCATTGCTGGAGCGGATCCCCGGAGGAGATGCGGCTGTTTGTCGAGCTGGGCTGCTTCATTAGCTTCAGCGGCATTGTTACTTTCAAAAATGCCGAGACTGTCCGCCGGTCGGCCTTGGAGGTGCCCCTATCCCAGCTTTTGGTGGAAACCGATTGCCCTTTTCTGGCTCCCACCCCCTTCCGCGGCAAACGCAATGAGCCGGCCTATGTGCAGCGGGTGGCCCAAACCTTGGCGGAGCTGCTTGGGATCCCACCGGAAAAACTGGCAGAAAAAACCAGCCAAAATGCCGCTCGCCTGTTTCAGCTGCCTCTCCTCTAGCTCTGCTTTCCGAGGGCGCGGGTGAGCCGTAGGCCATTCCCGGCTCCAGATCTCAGGCGATTCCAACCCGGGAAACCCTGAGTTACCATTTTTAACTTTTTCTTTAACTTTTCTTTTGAGCCCGCTTACCTTTCTCAAAGACATCCTATGCTGGAAAAAAGGGATGTATCTCTAGATACTTCCCGTTAATCCCAGGGGCTAGGGGCTTGCAACTATGGATACCAAAACGCGGGCTGCCGAAGCTCGACCCAGCCGAGACGCCCTCATCAACCGCATCACCCACCAGATTCGGCAATCCCTGGAGCTGGATCAGATCCTGAGGGCGACGGTGGAGGAGGTGCGCGCCTTTTTGGGTACGGATCGGGTGAAGGTTTACCGCTTTGATCCCGAAGGTCACGGAACGGTGGTGGCGGAAGCGCGAGGAGGGGAGCGGCTGCCCTCGCTCTTGGGGCTGACTTTTCCGGCAGGGGATATTCCCGAGGAGGCGCGGCGGTTGTTTCGCCTAGCTCAGGCGCGGGTAATTGTGGATGTGGAGGCGCAGAGCCGTTCCATCAGCCAGCCGGAGTCTTGGGGGTTGTCTGCTAGGGTTCCTCTGGGCGAGCCGCTACAGCGGCCTGTGGATCCCTGCCATGTCCACTATTTGAAATCCATGGGGGTGGCCTCTTCCTTGGTGGTTCCCCTGATGCATCACCAGGAGCTATGGGGGCTGTTGGTCTCCCATCATGCTGAGCCTCGTCCCTACTCCCAAGAAGAGCTGCAGGTGGTGCAGTTGCTGGCGGATCAAGTTTCCATTGCCATTGCTCAGGCGGAATTGCTGGAGCAGGCGCGGCAGAAGGCGCAGCAGGAACGCCTCATCAACCAAATTGCTGCTCTAGTTTACTCGCCCCTGCACCCGGAGACGACCTTGACCACGGTGCTGGAGCAGCTTGCTGCCGGTTTGCAGGGGATCGGGGCGCGGCTGCGGATCCACTTTATGGGCTCAGATACCCTCTGTTGTCATGGCGTGCAACCCCCGGCCAGCTACGACACCTGGCTACAGGAGCAGCTCGGAAGGGCCGGAGGAGCGGGGGGCTGGGTCAAGATGTGGTCGCTCTCCCACTTGGAGAAATGGCCGGAGCTGCAAGAGCAGATGAAGCAGACACCCATTCGTGGCCTGCTGATGGTACAGCTTGTCTGGAATGACCAGCCCGTGGGCTGGCTGAGCGTGTTTCGCGCGGCCATCTGCCAAGAAACCCACTGGGCGGGTTACCGTTGGTTTGCTCAGGGGGATCCCAGACAAGAACTGCCTTTGATCTCTTTTGCTGCCTGGCGGGAGCTGAAAATTGACGAGCCTAAGGCTTGGTCAGCTGCAGAGCAAGAGCTGATGAGTCGGGTCGGGGTACATTTGGCCCTGTCCATTACGCAAAATCAGCTCTACCGGCAGTTGCAAACCCTCAACGCCCGTCTGGAGCAGGAGGTGCAGGAGCGGACGGCGGCCCTGCAGCGATCTCTGGCTATGGATGCCCTCTTGCAGCGGGTCACCGACCAGGTGCGCAGCAGTTTGGAAGAAGCCCAGATCCTGCGGGCAGTGGTGCAGGAGTTGGCTCTGGGGTTGCCCATTCAAGGTTGCGATCTCTGTCTCTACGATTGGGCATCTGGCCAGGCGACGGTGCGCTATGAATACACCTCTGCTCTACCACCTGCCGGTGGGATCACCCTGACCTTGGCCGACTACCCCGATCTTTACCGGCACCTGCAAGAGGGTCAAGCGATGCAATTCTGCCACTTGCCTGGGCAGGGCTGGATCCCCCGTCGGGAAGGGCTGACCCTGCTGGTGTGCCCGCTGCGGGATGACCAAGGGGTGCTGGGGGATCTCTGGCTGGCGAAGCCGGCAGCCGAGTGCTTTGATGAACTGGAGGTGCAGGTGGTGCAGCAGGTGGCGGATCACTGCGCCATTGCCATCCGCCAGGCCCGCCTCTACCAGGCTTCTGTGCAGCAAATTGGTGAGCTGGAGCGCCTCAACCGCCTCAAAGATGATTTTTTGAGCACCGTCTCCCACGAGCTGCGCACCCCCATCACCAACATGAGGATGGCCATCCAACTGCTGAAAACCGCCCGCGCCCCCCAAAAACGAGAGCAATATCTCAAGATTTTGGAGCAGGAGTGTGAGCGGGAGGCGGAATTGGTGAACGACCTGCTGGATCTGCAGCGGTTGGAGCAGGGATCCAAAACGCTCCATCTGGAAGAAGTGCCGCTGGCAACCTGGCTGCCCAGCGTGCTGGAGCCGTTTCTACAGCGGGCCCAGGCCAACCAGCAACGGTTGCAGTGGCAGATTGCGCCAAATGTGGGCAAGGTGCTCACCGATCGGGGCGGCCTGGAGCGGGTGGTGCAGGAGCTGGTCAACAACGCCTGCAAGTATACTCCCCCAAGGTGCAACATCTGGGTAACAGCGCAGCGCTCTGGCCCGCAGCAGGTGGAAATTCGGGTGATCAACGAGGGAGTAGAAATTCCCCACAGCGAGTGGGAGCGCATCTTCGAGAAGTTTTACCGCATTCCCAGCGGGGATCCCTGGAAACGGGGCGGCACCGGCCTGGGCCTGGCTTTGGTCAAGCAGTGGATGCAGCGGTTGGGGGGCAGCGTCTCAGTGGAGAGCTCTCAAGGCAAAACCTGCTTTACCCTGGTGTTGCCGCAGGGATCCCTGCCTGTGCAGACATCCCCCCTGGCCTGTGCCTAGCGACATGAGCGACGCCCCCTCAGAAGCGCTGCGTCTGGCCGCCGAGCAGTTTAACCGGGGGGAATTTTACGCCTGCCACGACACCCTAGAGGCCCTGTGGATGGAGGCAGTGGATCCAGAGCGGCGCTTCTACCAGGGGCTTTTGCAAACCGCCGTGGCCTACTATCACCTGCAAAACGGCAACCGCCGCGGCTGCATGATCCTGCTGGGGGAGGCCAACCGCAAGCTGGCGGACTTTCTGCCCACCTACGCCGGATGGGATGTGCAAGCCCTGTGGCAGGCTAACCAGGGCATCCTGCGGCATCTTTCTCAACTGCAACCCCAGGATCCCTTGCCTTATCTAGCCGTCCCCACCCTGAGTTGGGTTGAAGACTGACGTAAACTACCCGGCCCTGACTGCTTCGCAGTACAGGGCGGGCTTTCGGTAGCCCTGCAGTTGGCAAGCC
>NZ_JANSIK010000061.1:0-3163 GCF_047462035.1 Synechococcus sp. R5-15
ACTTCTTGAGTTTTCTCTATCTCGTCAGTGCTCTCTTTTGGCTCAAATGAAAGATCAACACAACCTAGGAAGGAGGGGGGAGACCGTCTCGAACAGACCTAGAGTAGGCCTGCTGCACCGCCTGGTAGCGCCGTTTGAACGCCTGCTGCTGCACCTTGTGATCCACAATGGGATCCGGATAGCCACAACTTCGCCGTTCCCGCAAAGCCCAGGATCCCTTGGGGTCATCTCCCACCCACAGCAGAGCCGGCGTATCCAGCCGTGCCAGCTCCGGCAGATAGCGACGGATGTACTCTCCTTCCGGGTCATAGCGGGCTGCTTGCGTGGCCGGGTTGAAGATGCGCAGGGGCTTGGGATCCGTGCCCACACTGGCGCTCCACTGCCAACCGCCGTTATTGGCCGCCAGATCCCCATCCACCAGCTTTTGCATAAAGTAGCGTTCCCCCCAGCGCCAATCGATAAGCAGATCCTTGGTCAGGAAGCTGGCCACAATCATGCGGCAGCGGTTGTGCATCCAGCCAGTTTCGTTCAGTTGGCGCATGGCCGCATCCACGATGGGGTAGCCCGTCTGACCGGTGCACCAGGCCTGAAACCAGTCCTGCTGATTGTCCCACTCCAGGGCGTCGAAGGCTCGTCGATAGGCTCCGGTTTCCACGTGGGGCCAGTGGGCCAAGACATGCTTGTAAAACTCTCGCCAGCACAGCTCCTGCCGCCAAGTTTGCAAGCTGCTTTCGGCCTCTTGGCTGCGCACCTCGGCTTCCACCTCCCGCGTGGCTTGCCACACCTGGCGAATGCCGATCGTTCCCCAGCACAAGTGGGGGCTCAGTAGAGAAGTGCCCGGCTCAGCCGGGAAGTTGCGGGCTCGCTCGTAGTCCAAAATGCGCAAACCCTGACAAAAGTCTTCCAAAAGGGCTTGAGCCGCTGCTTCCCCCGCTGCTGGGATCCGCTGGTCGCAGACAAAGCCCAAATCTGCCAAAGTCGGTAGAGGCTGCGCTTTTAGTCCCGATACCGGCTGCAGACCCTCGGGGGTTGGGTAGGGATCCCGCTTGGGCAAGCTCGCCCACCTGCGCCAGAAGGGAGTGAAGACCGAATAGGGCTCCCCCGCCTGGGTCAACACTTCCCCCGGCCCGTGCAGCAGCATATCTTGGTAGGAGAAGGACTGGATCCCGGCTGCGGCCAAACTGGCCTGCACTCGACTCTCTTGCTGTAGGGCGAACGGCTCCCCATCGGCATTCCAAAACACGGCCCTGGCTCCCAGGTCTGTGGCCAAGCACCGCAACTCCACCGAGGGATCCCCCAGCCGCCAGATCAGTGGGATCCCCATCTGGGCGTAGCGCTCTTGGAGCTCTTGCAGAGCCTGAAGCAAAAAGGCCACCCTAGCTGGGGCCATGTCCGACCGTCTCAGCATCTGCGGGTCGAAAATGAAGATAGGCACCACCTGAGAGCTGCGCTGGGCTGCCTCATGAAGAGCTGTGTTGTCGCCTAACCGCAGATCGCGACGATGCCAAAGCAAAACGGGGGAAGTCATAGGCTGCCAAGCAATGGGATCCCATCTTGGCCGGTTGCCACCGCCCCTTTCAACTCACTCCCCCCAAGGCTGGGAGCCGGGGCGGCCAGAAGCTACATTCTAAAGAACCTTGAAGAACCCTATCAAAGCTCTAGACTGTCGAACACCCGACTGGGACAATAGCGGCAGCGCTCCTCTGGCTTTTGCTGGCCATCGCTGTATCCCATCGCGTAAGCTGTATCCCCCAACATCACCACCAGCTGAGTCAGCTTCAGGGAAAGCAACGGGTCAAGCGGCTCCGTCACATTCAGCATAAACTGCTCAATGGAGCGCCGCAGCGCCTCTGGCGTCTTGATCATCACGTCTCCATCCATCCATCGATGGCTTTAGGTATTCATACTCAAGGCAAGATGGACATGGACTCAGGATAAAGGTGGAAGGAAGAGATGCTCGTAGCATTGGCTACTGTTCTTGGGATCGAGCCGGCAAGGGCTGAGCTCCACACCAGCCAGAGCAGGCTTGCGGATGATGTTAGCCTAGGTATCCAAAAATGGCGACAGCGCGACGGGTGGCACGGGTAGCAGAGCTGATCAAACGAGAGGTCAGCCAAATCCTGCTCTCGGAGATCAAAGATGACCGGGTTGGGGCAGGGATGGTCAGCATTGTGGATGTCGAGGTTTCCAATGACCTGCAAAACGCCCGCATCTTCGTCAGCATTTATGGGGATGAGACAGCTCAACACCGAGCTATGGAAGGGCTAGCAGCGGCCACACCCTTTGTGCGGCGGGAAATCGGCCAGCGCCTCAGCCTGCGACGGGTGCCAACAGTGGTGTTTTTGCAGGATCGCTCTTTGGAGCGGGGATCCCGCGTTTTGGCCCTGCTCAACCAACTGAGACAGACCTCTGAGGCCCAGGAACCGGAGGGATCCCAAGCTGGGGTTGAGGACACCGCCGAGGGCGAAGAAAACGAATCGAGCGGCGAATAGTTGCACCATTTCGAGGGATCCGCGCTGGAGCTCAGCCTGCTTTGCACGAGAGAGCAAAGGATCTGCCTTGATGGCCACTAGATAGAGGGGCCTTTGCTTTGCAGCAATGCGGACAACATCCAAGAAAAGTTTTTGACGTCCGCGTAAGCGGGCCGGAGGCCCTGAAGTTTTTGGATTTGTTAGGCTTAAGGGAGCTATACAGCCCTTCCCCCGATCGTCTATCCGTACAGGACTCCATGTCTGCGGCACACTTGCGCAAACCAGAGCGCTCTGCTCCAAAGGGCAGCGGCGTTGTTGTGGTCAACCTGCGAAAGGGCTGTAAGGTTGCTGTCCATGCCTTTCCTGCCTTTTCATGGATGTTCAAAGCCCACTGCAACCGGATCCCTCTCTAGGGGGTGCTACTCCACTCCAAGCTCTGCAGGCCCTAAACCAGAGTGTTGCCGAAGCTTTGGTTTCCTGCTTGAAAGGGCAACCCCAACAGGCCACTCAGCACCTTTTGCTGGCTCTGCCGCAGCTCATGGCGGCTCTGGGGGCCTTGAGGCAAAAATCTTCCCTTCGCGTGAGCGGGCCGGAGGCCTTGGCCGAGCCTGCAGGTTGCCCTTCAGCTAGAAATCGCAGGAGCCCCGCACTGTACCCGTAGGGTCAGTGCCGGGAGGAATGCGAGGTTACAA
>NZ_JANSIK010000062.1:0-9004 GCF_047462035.1 Synechococcus sp. R5-15
ATCAGGGTTTGAGGCTTGTCGCCGACCCTGTCGCTAACCATGTTGGTGTAGAAATTAACATGGATCCCTGCGTGGAGGTTGCTGGGGAGCTGCTCCTGAGACGCTGAAGCAGGGGGCCAATGAGGGCAAGATGAGAGGCTAGGGAGCGACGACATAGCAATCTTGGGAGAGGCGCTCGTTGCCTCCCCACTTTGCCAGCTTGCTTCCGCCGCAGGCAGGTATGAAGACCGGGCTTGAGACCCGGTTTTTAGGTAAAACTCCCTGAGTAAAAGTTCTCAATAGAAACTACCAAAGTTACTGCAGGAGCTGGGATCCCAATTTGGGAAGCTTGCGAACCCTAAATGCCTGGGGACTTGCTGGGTGGGCTTTCTTCGGCTACTGCTTGCCTGCGTCGATCCCCGATGCCGCAATCACCACAGCATTCCGGTCGCTTGAAGTCGTCCCAATGGATGCAAGCCCGGCAGCCTTTCAGCATTTCCGGCCAGCGCTCCCGAATCAACAGTTGCCGCAGTTTGACTTCCCGTGACTCCTGAAAGGGGTGTTGGAATTGATCCATAGCTATTGGGTTTCCCAGCTCTCTTATCTGGTATAAAAGCAGATTTGAGTTTGGGATCGAGAAACATCAGTATAGCTTAAGGTTTGTGGTGGCCCAATCTTTTTTGCCAGTTTAAGACATTCGAGACAGACCAATCTGCTTTTATTCATCACCTTGGGAAAAGATCTACCAAAAAATGTAAACAGGTCATATAAAACTTAACTCATTTTTTCTCCGCTTAAAACAAAGGTGGGATCCAATGCCAGCAGCATTTGAGTCCGACCGCGGTGTTCCAGGCGGTTCACCGCCGATTGAATCACCTCCACATGATGAGCCCGCACAGCGGCCAGGCCGGCAGAAAGGCCGTAGAGCCCATCCAAAGAGTTGGTCGTCGCCACGACCCGCCCGTTGGGGCTGAGATGGCTCCAGCAGGCTTCCAAGATCTCGCGTAGGGGGTGGCCTCCCTCAATGCAGATGCGATCCGGTGCCGGAGAAAGGTGTTGCAGACAATCGGGGGCAGTACCTTGAATCACCTGCACGTTGGTGAGGCCAAATTTCTCGCAATTGCTCTCGATTAGGCTGACTACCTCGGCATCTCGCTCGATGGCAATCACGCGAGCTTTGGGGCATAGAACAGCCGCTTCAATGGCAATTGTGCCGGTTCCGGCGCCGATATCCCACAGGCAGTGGTTCTCTCCCAGGCGCAACTGGCTTAGCACCAACACGCGCACCTCACGAGGGCTCATCGGGATCCCTGGGATGCGTTCAAAGGCAGAGTCTGGGATCCCTGGGGTGCGGTAGGGCCAAGAGAAGGCGGCTGACATGGGTAAAGTACCGTTGCAGAGGAAGTTTGTCTATACATATCCCTCAGCATAGAGCGAATGCTCAACAGGCCATCTCCAACCTGATAGGGGTGCCGCTTCTCCCGCCCAATCATTGCCCAGATGGGCACCACAAACGCCCTCTGAGCTCAACGGAGTGGTTGGAGCAATTCCCAACCGGCAAAGCTGCAGTCCAAAACCAAAATGATCCTGCCCCCTTGAGGAATCGAGTTGGACACTAGGGAAGTTCTGGAGATAAGCGGGACCCTTTTACCCAAGAGCTCATTTTGCGCCGGATGTAGCTAGTGCTGCCGGAAAAAGTTGTAGTTGGGGCAATGTTCAGTACAAGAGGATCTTAAGAACGTTTCCTTGAACTGGAGCCTATCAAACCATCCATCCAAAGAATAAGCTTTGCTCGCAGATACAGCCAAATCTCATCATTTGCCCGCAACAGGAATAGAACATATAGGCTCAATACGACGAAAACACACAGGTTCCCTAAAAAAGTGTAGGTTTGGATAATTTGATCGGTGCTCCAGCCAAAGTCGTAGTTTAGGCGGTTCATATCCCCCCTGGCATCTCCTTGGCCGCCCAACAAAGTTCCCCAGGGAACCTCGGCCAATCCCAGTCTGATGCTGTGCCATTCCCAAAAGCTTCTCCACAGGCTGCTGCTCGCGATCCCCAGCACGACAAATCGCCAAAAATCCCATCGCCAGCGATCTGGCAAGGGAAAATAAAAGCTGGCCATCAGAAAGGTGCTGAGATAAAACTCTCCTCCAACGCCGCTAAAGACAAACAACATCTCCCTGGTGCGATTGGGCATCAGCCAGGTCATGTAAAACTGCAATAGAGCAAGAAAGATGGCCAGCACCTGCAGCCACCCAATCCGCTCCTTGCGGGCTGACCAGAAGAGTAGAATCAGTAAAAAGAGGATTCCAAAATACACAAAGGGATCCCTCTGCGAGCTAACGCTTGTCCAGCCGATGGGCAGAGGCAAAGCCCGATACCCGCTCAACCAGGCGACGGTGGCATGGCCAAATTCGTGGATCCAAATGTGAAGAGGCAAATGCAACAACTGCAACAAGCCTATGTTGTTCACCATCAGGGCCACCGCAAACGCAGCCGGGTAAGCCCAAGCGTTGACTGCCCAGTTATCGAAGGAAAACCGATCCCAACGCTGCCGGGATCCCAGCTTTAGGCTCTGCCGCCAGAGCAAGCGTGAGCCGCGGAAAGCGCAAATCTCCACTTGATCCAGCCGTGGGATCCGCAGTTGCTTCAAGATCAGAAACAGTTGGGCAGCGGCAACTTGGGGGGAGAGCGCAGGCTGGTACAGGGATCCCAGCAGGTGGACGTGCAGGGTCTCGTCGGCAAAGTCTACCCGGACACACCAGCGACGCCGCAGCAGCTCCATCCGCACAACCTGCACAATCGACTGGGCGTGTCCAGCTCGGGCCAGGGCTAGGGGATCCGGTGGTTTGGGCATCCCAAGATACCTCGCCGGAGAACAAGCAGGAAGAAGAAGGGGCGAGCCTCTACCCATCATCCCCCAGCCCTGCAGGCAAGAGCGGAATTGCGCTCCTTCCCAGGCTGCTCCGAGGGCAGGTTGGTATAGTTGAGGGCAGCAGGTGTGGGGAGTGGATGGAAGGTCATGCCCGAATTTGGCAAGCCGGGGTCAAGGCAGATATGGGGGGCGATGCTGCTGTTGAGCTTGGCGGGGGCAGGGCTGTTTCCCCCGGAATCTGTCCAGGCTCAGGCGATTACAGCCCCAGGTTTATCGCGCATTGAGCGTTGGTACTACGACCCCCAGCAGGGGCGGCTGGAAGTTAACACCCAGGGCGAGGTGCGGCCTTTTCTGTTCGTGCTGCAGAATCCGCCTCGGGTTGTGCTGGATTTTCCCAACACCCGCTTTGGACAGGAGCCCCAAACCCAGACTTTTGCGGGCCGTGTCACCTCTCTGCAGATTAGCCAGCTTACGGATACCATTACCCGCTTTGTGCTGTATCTGCAGCCGGATCAGCCTCTCAGCCTCAACCAACTGCAACTGCTCACTGCCGGCCCCTCCCGCTGGGCTGTTCAATTCACCCAGGCCGGATCTCTCTCTTCTTCTCCCCCTTCATCTGCCGGCTTATTGGGAGGTTCCAGGGATCCCTTCCCGCCGTCCCCGCCTTTGCCGACACTGCCTCCCCGACGCCCGGCACCCACCCCATCTCCTCGCTCCGGCCATCAAATTTTAGAGGTATCCCCGCAAGCAGAAGGCTTTTTTATCCGTACCCAAGGCAGCCCCTCCACTACGGTGCGGCGCATCCTCGATCCGGATCGGGTAGTGGTGGATTTTCTCAACACCACCCTCAGCCCTGCCCTCACCCAGCGAGCTTATGTCATCAACCGTCTGGGGGTTTCGCGGCTGCGTATCGGGCAGTTTGAGCCCACCGTTGCTCGGGTAGTGCTGGATGTGGATTCCTCCGGTGGCGACTGGGAAGCCCGCTACGACCCACAGCGAGGTGGGATCTGGATCCAGCCTGCCGGCGGTGCTGCCCAGGCCAGCCTTTTGCCCGAGGTCAGCTCTGTCAACAGCAGTGGGCCGCTGGCCACGTTGCAATCGGTTCAGCTCCAGGGCAACCGGTTGATCATCAGCGCCGATGGATTCATGTTCTACCGGGCCGGCTGGGATCCCGAGAGTGGTGGCTACCGCATCAACGTGGCGCCCGCTCGCCTGCCCCAGTCTATGCCGGATCCCGGCTTGCCGGTTGGAGGGCCGGTGGAGCGGATCCGCTTTGTCCAGGAAGATGCCCGCACGGTCAGCATTCTGGTACAGCCCGCCGAGGAGTTCAATGTCTTCGAGCCCAACCCCGGCCAGGGATCCCGCCGCATTACCTTGGAGCTGCGACCTCTGAATGCTCCTCCACCAATACCTCAGCCGCAGACGCCTGGCCCTGCCTCCCCTTCCACCCCCCAATCTCTGAACCGGACGGTCATTGCCATCGACCCCGGCCACGGGGGACGGGATCCCGGTGCCATCGGGGTGGATGGGATCCAGGAGAAGGACATCGTGCTCTCCGTTGCCCACCAGGTGCAACGACTGCTGCAGGAGCGGGGGTACGGGGTGGTGATGACCCGCACCGATGACCGGGAAGTGCTGCTGCAACCGCGGGTGGATATGGCCGTTCAGGCCAATGCTGCCCTGCTGGTGAGCATTCATGCCAACGCCCTGGATCGCTCCGGCATTCACGGCATCGAGACCTATTACCTGCGACCCGATAGCGCCGAGCTGGCCGCCATCTTGCACCGCAGCTTGGTCAGGGCCACCGGTGCTGCTGACCGGGGGGTGAGACGAGCCCGCTTTTTTGTGGTGCGGGAAACACCTGTGGGTATGCCCTCCGTGCTGCTGGAGTTGGGATACGTAACCAACCCAACCGAAGGGCGAAAATTGGCTACTGCCGAATATCAGGCTATTTTGGCGCGGGCCATTGCCGATGGCATTGAGACTTTCTTGCGCAGTCGCTAGCCGTTGGCTGAGCTTGTTCATGTCTATCGGATCTCTCAATTGATCCTTAACTGATCGAATTGACGATCCAGTTGGCCCAGTTGATCTCAGAGGGAAGGCAGGGAATCTGTCGCCGAGATTCTCGAAAGCAGGGTAGGATACAGCAGCTTAGGCCAAGGTGTTGAGGAGAACGGAGCATGCAGTGGGAGTGGAAATCAGAGCCAGATCCCAGTTGGCCAATTGGGGTGTTTGACAGCGGCTTGGGCGGGCTGACGGTTTGGCGAGCCTTACGCCGCCGGCTCCCCCAGGAACGGCTCATCTACTTCGGCGACACAGCGCGGTTGCCCTATGGGGAACGCTCGCCAGAGGAGATCCTGGCCTTTGTGCGGCAAATTCTGACATGGATGCAGGCACAGCCGGTGAAGCTGGTGGTGATGGCCTGCAATACCAGCTCGGCCTTGGCTCTGGACCACGTGCGGCAGGAGTTTGCCCTGCCCGTTCTGGGGTTGATCCTACCCGGCGCCCAGGCAGCACTGGCCCAAGGATCCCGCATTGGGGTGCTCGCCACGGTGGCCACGGTCAAGAGTCGCGCTTACTCAAGAGCCATTCAAGAGTACAGCGCTCTGGATCCCAAACGTTTTCCGTACCCCGTTTACTGTTGGGAGCAGGCCTGCTCTGAGTTCGTCCCTCTCATTGAAGCCGGATGGCTGGATAGCCCTGCTCTGCGACAGGCGGCTGAACGCTACCTGCAACCGCTGTTGCAACAGGGGATCGATACTCTTGTCTATGGCTGTACTCACTACCCCCTGCTGGATCCAATCCTGAAGCCTTTGCTGCCCCCCTCGGTCAAACGAGTGGATCCGGGGATGGCGCTGGTGGGATCCCTGGCCCGCGAATTGAGCTTATGGGGCTTGCGCCGCCCCTCGACCGCTGCCCAGGAGGAACCCCACCGTTTCTGTGTGAGCGGGGATCCAGAGCGATTTGCCCAGTTGGCCACTCCTTGGTTGGGCTTTCGGCCCCAGGTAGAACGGGTGGAATTGCCGGCTTTGGATGTCAGCAACTCCCTCCGCCCCTGAGCGCCCTTCTCCTCGGGGATAAAGATTGGGGGCCCCTCAACGGGTCATCACCTGCAAGGGGAAACGTTCCGCCAACTCCCCTTCCACCTTGGGTAGCCATTCCTCTTGGAACACCCACACCTGCCCCTGCTGTACACGGCCATCGGGGTTTTGCGTCAGCTCCAGCCAGTACACAAATTGGTTTCCCCGCAGCACCACCCCTTGGATGGCAAGGGCCAAGGTATAGCCCGGACTGCTTGCCAGAGCTTCTGGGGACGGGTAGCGAATCACCTCCACCGCCTGATCCAGATCGGCGGCGATCTCCGGCCCATAAACGTCGCGAATGGCTTGAAAGAGATCCTCTGCTGTCAGTCCTTGGGGGCGAAAGAACGTCATCCGCTCCGAGCGAATCGTCTCCCGATCCAGCGGGTTGATGATCCGTCCTGGCGGAGCCACCGAGGCCAAGAACGTAAAGCGGGATCCATCCGGCTCCACTCGGTTGATGTTCAGGGTTTCGCCCGGACGGGGCCGCAGCACAGGATTGTCCCTCACCCAGGCCGCCACCTGATCCGGAGATTGCCCAGGGATCCCCCAAGCTGCCGACCGAAGGCCCGCCACTGCCCAGCAGGCCATTGCCAAACCGGTTCCTCGCACCCAGCGCAGCCTTTTGCCCCAGCAGGACAGAGCCCTTGTTGGCTTTGCACCCAAGACCGGCCAGCGATCGCAACGCACGTTCCCATTCCTCCGGGCAAACAACACAAAAACACCACAGTAGAATTAGAGAGACTAAGAGATAAATTGAGCGGGCATGGGCAGATCCATCCTCGATGCAAGCGCCCAACAGTCTTGCCCCTCCCCACTGTATCTGAAGATGTCGGCGCGCCTGTTGCGTCTGAGCGCGAGCATTGCGGCCAATGGTTGCAAAGATCCCTCGGCAAGATACGCAGATCCCCGGCGGCTTATCCGCCAAAACGTAAAAAGTATCTTAAGATCAACGGTAAGCAAATCTCATACGCACTAAGTCAGCACCTCAGGAGGTAACCGATGGCTCTCGTTGCAATGCGGACGCTGCTGGATCATGCCGCCGAACATGGCTACGGCATTCCTGCCTTCAACGTCAACAACATGGAGCAGATCCAAGCGATCATGCAGGCAGCCCATGAAACCAACAGCCCCGTTATCCTGCAAGCCTCTCGAGGGGCACGCAAGTATGCGGGCGAGAACTTTCTGCGGCACCTGATCCTGGCGGCAGTGGAGACCTACCCCCACATCCCCGTCGCCATGCACCAAGACCACGGCAATAGCCCGGCTACCTGCTATTCCGCCATCCGCAACGGCTTCACCAGCGTCATGATGGATGGATCCCTCAAGGAAGATGCCAAGACCCCGGCCAGCTACGAGTACAACGTGGCCGTTACCTCCGAGGTGGTGAAAGTGGCTCATGCAATCGGGGTGAGTGTGGAAGGGGAACTGGGCTGCCTGGGATCCCTAGAGACGGGCCGTGGGGAAGCGGAAGATGGCCACGGTGCGGAAGAGGCGCTCAGCCATGACCAACTCCTCACCGACCCCGACCAAGCGGTGGACTTTGTGGAGCGAACTCAGGTGGATGCGCTGGCCGTAGCCATTGGTACCAGCCACGGCGCCTACAAGTTCTCCCGTAAGCCCACCGGCGACATTCTGGACATGGAGCGCATTGCTGAGATCCACCGCCGCCTGCCCAACACGCACCTGGTGATGCACGGTTCCTCCTCGGTGCCCAAGGAGCTGATCGACATCATCAACGAATACGGCGGCTCCATTCCCGAGACTTACGGTGTGCCGCTGGAAGAAATTCAGCGGGGCATCCAAAATGGAGTGCGCAAAGTAAACATCGACACCGACAACCGCCTGGCCATCACAGCTGCCGTGCGCCGCGCTCTGGCCGAGAATCCGAAAGAGTTTGACCCCCGCCACTTCCTCAAGCCTTCCATCAAGGAAATGCAAAAAGTCTGTGCTGAGCGCTACATTGCCTTCGGCTGTGCTGGCCATGGCACCAAAGTTCCGGTGGTTACCTTGGATGAGATGGCAGCCAAGTATGCTTCTGGAGCTTTGGCGGCTCAGGTGAAGAAGACCGTTGCGGTCTAGTCCCCACATCCTGCAAGAACTCTGGAATGCTTGCCGGGGCGCTTCCAGGGTTTTCCTTGGAGATCAGCTAGGTCACTGGACTCAGATTGGACAAATAAGGGGATCCAGCTGGGATCCTCTTTTGCTTTGGAGGAACTTGATGCGTTTTGGGGGTCAGGCAGCTTTTGCCGCAGAACGTTTTTCCGTCTCAATTTGATGGTTCAGCAACGCCAAGCTTAGGCAGTCCAACAGTTCCAGGTCAGCCTCAGAGTAGCGCCGCTGAAAGAGCAGCTCATTGATGCGGTTCTCTTGGCCCAAGCTGAGGAAGCTGCTGCGGAACACCTGCTCCACGATTTCTTGGATGCTGGAGGGCAGAGTAACAGAGTCAAGACTTGTATTCATGGCTGGTTCTGTTTGAGAGATGGTTTTTGAAGGGAGAAGACTATCTTTGCCAAGAGGTGAGGTAGCGCTGCTCGATGTCCTGCAGGGAAAGATGGGAAGCCCTGGGCCGCGGCTCATTCACGGAGGAGACATCGTTCTGCCACTTGAGGGATACTCCCAGCAGTGCTCCCAAAGAGAAGCTCTCGCTCAATAGGGCTGCTATGCGGTAAGTACGGTAGTCCAGGGTTAGATCTTCACTGACTTGCATCTGTGTTTCCTCCGTATTTCTAACGTTCATGCCCCTATCATAGCCTCGAGATCAGTGGAAGTACAGAGAAACATCGAGGATTTGCGTAGGCAATTTGTACGTTTCTTCTACGCGATTTGGCGGATATCGGTGGGATCCCAGGGGTCTTTGGGGCGGGTTCAGGGTTGAGTCAGGGATCCCAGCCCAGCAGAGCACAGATGTCCGCAGCCAGGGTGGCGGCGTTGAAGGGTTTGCCGATGAGGCCATTGGCTCCAAGCTGAGCCAGAGAGGAGGGTGAAACTGGGAAATTGACATCCTCCCCGGCCTGAAGGCCGGAGATTCCTACCACGCTGCGCATGGATGGCTCCTTGCGCAGTC
>NZ_JANSIK010000063.1:0-12271 GCF_047462035.1 Synechococcus sp. R5-15
GGCGTCGGCTACGGTCGGCGCTATCCTTCCCCGCCCTGAAGGACGGGGCTTGCCGCGCCTTTTGGTCAATACAGCTGCGTCTTGACTCCGCTATGGTGGCGCTATGGTGAATAGAGGGGTGGGAGGATGGGTTGAGAGCGGCGATGGCAACAACAGACGTGACGGTGGTGGTGAAGATCGGCACCTCCAGCCTGACAGATACTCAGACCGGCTTGTTGCGTCTTTCGGTGTTGGGGCCGCTGGTGGAGGTGCTGACCCACCTGCGCAGGCAGGGGTATGCGGTGATCTTGGTCTCCTCTGGGGCGGTGGGGGTGGGCTGTGCTCGCCTTGGCTGGCGGCAACGACCGACGGCTATTGCCGAGAAGCAGGCGGTGGCTGCGGTGGGACAGGGGCGGTTGATCCGCCTTTACGATGACCTCTTCTCGGCTCTGAACCAGCCAATTGCCCAAGTGCTGCTCACCCGCGGCGATCTGGTGGAGCGCAGCCGCTACGTGAACGCCAATCGCACTTTTGCCCAACTGCTGCAGATGGGGGTTATTCCCATCGTCAATGAAAACGACACGGTGGCAGTGGAGGAGCTGAAATTCGGCGATAACGACTCGCTTTCGGCGTTAGTGGCCAGCATGGTGCAGGCCAAGTGGCTTATCCTGCTCACCGATGTGGACAAGCTCTATTCGGCTGACCCCAACCGAGATCCCTCTGCCCAGCCCATTGAGCGGGTGTTGCCCGGGATCCCGCTACAGGTGAAGGCCGAAGCCCAGGGGAAAAGCGGCTGGGGCACCGGCGGCATGGCCACCAAACTGACCGCTGCTCAAATTGCTACAGCCGCAGGGGTAACGGTGGTGATCACCAATGGCAAACGGCCTGAGCAGATCCCGGCAATTCTGGCCGGCGAGGCCATCGGCACCCGCTTTGATCCGGCTCCTCAGCCCGCCAGCGCCCGCAAGCGATGGATTGCCTACGGCCTCATCCCCGAGGGATCTTTGACTTTGGATGAGGGGGCGGTACGAGCGGTGTGCGAGCAAGGGCGCTCGCTGTTGCCGGCAGGGATCACAGCCATTTCTGGGGAGTTTGAGGCGGGGGCTGCAGTGCGCCTGTGCGATCCCAGCGGCCAGGAGGTGGCGCGGGGCCTGGTGAACTACAGCGCCGAGGAGCTGCGGCAGATTAAGGGCAAAAAAACTGCCGAGATCCCTCACATCCTGGGCTACGAAGGGGTTGATACTGCCGTCCACCGGGATAACTTGGCCTTGCTCAATTGAGGCCATGGGGGCGAGTCCAGGCGCGGTGCTCTGCACCACTAGCACGAATGGCTACAACGGCGGGATCCCAACGCCTATTCTTCCAACTGCCAGGGATCCTGAGCCAGCACCTCATCGAAAACCCGCGGGGGGCGCACGGCCATCAGCACCTGGCCCAACAGGGGAGAGGAGGGCGAGTCTTCTATCCACTCCACCGCCAGGGATCCGGCCCGATCCACCAGGAAAAATCCCGCCATCTGAGCTCCCTCCCAAACCCGAGCGGCGCGATCGACCACCAGCAAAACCGGATCCTGTTCTTCACCGGCAGGCACCGGCAAACCCAACAGGGATCCCAAAAGCCGGTTTTCCACCTGAAGGATCACCGGATCCCCGGCCTTTTGAATCACCGGCCAAGCAGGCAAGGCCATCCAAGTCTGCTCCGCCGGGCTGTTGACCCAGCCAAAGGGCCCTTGCGGCTCGCTGGGGGGGATCCCTTCCCAGGCGGCAGTTGCAAGAGGCAGGGATCCGGCCACCGGCAGCAGGCGCGGCAGATCTTCTTCCAGGCGAAACACCGACAGCTTGGGCAAAACGCTACGTTGGGATCGGGAGCCAGCAGTAACTGCAGACAAAAGCTGCTCCACCTGTCGGCGGGCTGTATCACTGTGGACATACTGAAACGCTCGACCGATAGCGCGAGTTCGCTCCTGCAGATCGCGGGTTTGCTGGGCCGTCCGCCAGGCTTGATAGGCCACCGCATCGCCGGGGTGATCCGTAAACCCTTCCGGAAGCTGTTGGAGCTGGGCATAATTTTTCACGGCGCGGGCGATCTCATGAGCATCAGCGGCATTCAAATGGCGACTGAAGATGAATTCCGCCACCCGAACCCGATCCTGTGGGGAGAGAATGCGCAACTCGTAGAGGATATCGCTACCTTTGTGGGCAAAATGCTCCAGAACTGCTGGGCTGGCTCCTGCTTTGGCTATCCCTTCGTAAACTTGGGCCGCAACAAGGATCTGGTTTTGGTGAATGGGCTCAAACCCGGTTGCCTCGAAGATGGCCTGGGGAGTCATTTTCTGTCGTTGCAAAGCTTGACAGGCCTTGGCCCAATCCAGCCACCGGCCCTCTTTGCGGCGCAGCCGCTCTACCAACAAGCTGGGATCCTCCTCCACAGCAGCAGGTTCCGGCAGATACTGACTCATGCTTGTTCTCCAACAGGCTGGACAGATCACCACTCCCCTGGTCCACAGCCCAGCAGAGCTGGCCGGGCATCTGGCCAAACTTGATCTTCAAACTTGATCTTAGGGCTGATAGCGGTTCTGGCCGAGTCCGGTCGCGACAGCGGGACGGAGTCCTTGGCGAAACTCTAGATCGCTGGGTCGCACAGCATCACCTGGGAAGGCTGTCCACTTACCGGCAAGCAGTTCAGATCCAATTGCCAAAGCTGGAACTGGGGGGGCTTTTCTGCTTTGGGCACTTGCAGCCAAATCTTGCCCCTTTGGCCCACCTGCAACACCTGTGAGCCGTTAGGCACAGCTACTTGGGCCAAGGGATCCCCTTTTTCACTGTACAGCCAGAGGGAAGTGGATTGTTCCCCATCTCGACACAGCAGCAGCACGCCCCAAGGGGCCTTGGCCATCTGGACAGGTTGCCCTTTCAAGAACCAGCGGCGCACCCGCAGCGGATTCACCTGCACCGAGTGGAGATAGGGGCAGAAATCCTGCTGGCCTTCCTTGCCCCCATCTGTTGCCGCGAAGAGCAACCGTTCCCCCAGGCTGATCACCATCCCTTCGGGATCCAAGGGCAGGCGATGGCGAACGGGCTGGGATCCCGTCTGCAGAGGCAAACCAGTCGCGACAGCAGGACCGAGTCTTTGGGGATAGGGCAAGAGGCTCATCTCCACCCACTGCTGCCCCACACCTGTCAACAAAACCAGATGCTCCGAGAGGGCCAGCAAGCGGGACAGGGATCCCTGCCAAGGCCAACGAAAATAGCAGCGGGAATCGGGGAAAGGCTGTGTTCCTGTCGACGTGGCCGGCTGCCATTGTACGGCCCCCAACTCTTGGGCGGTGGCCCAGACCAGCTCCTGTCGCTCTGCCAGCCAGGTGGCCTGCCAATCCTCCTCAAAGCTGAGCAAGGTGCGGATGCGGCTGGGGCTGAGGTGCAAAAGGCTGCTTCGGGAGAAGGCCAGGGCTTCCGGGAAGGTGTTCAAGGGCAGCACCGCCCAAATTGGCTCGTCCAGGGAAAAACGGGCCAAAGCAGGGGATCCCAGGGCAAGGTTCTGGAGCTCCAGCCATTCCAGCCTCTGGGGGGTCACCCGCAACAGCAGCGGGGATCTGGAGCCGCTGGGATCCTCGCAGATGCAGAACTTTTGCTCGGCCAGGAACCCCATCCCGCCAGTGTCAACAGAGCCCAGATCCGGCAGATCCCAAACCTGTACCCCAGGGGGCGGCCATCTGGGCAGGCGAGGGCCAACCCAACAACTGGCCGGCTCTTGCCACTCTTGGGCAACCACCGCCAAAGCCGACCGCATTTGGGCAGCAGTGCGGAACCGCCGCAAGGGCAACTTGCGTAGGGCTATCTCCAGCACCTCCCGCAGCGGGGCAGGGATCCCTTCGGGACAGACAAACGGCTGGTTGAGGTGGGCGTGCATCAACTGGCCGGGGGATCCGGAAAAAGGCCGCCGGCCTGTCAACAGCTCCAGCAGGATGATCCCCACCGCGTAGAGATCGGAAGCGGGACTGAACTGGCCATAAAACCGCTCCGGGGCCATGTAGGCAGGGGATCCGGTGGCGCTGATCTCATCGGGAAGAGGCTGGGAGTGGCGGGCAATGCCAAAGTCTGTCAGCTTCAGTTGCCAGCCCTGGGGCGTGGGCTTGAGCAGGATGTTCTCGGGCTTGACATCGCAGTGGATCACCCCCTGCCGGTGGGCATGATCTAACCCGGCCAAAATCTGATCCACAAAGCCCAAAACCTGCTTGACCGGCAGCCACAGCCCTTGCTCCACCTGGTCGATCAGCTCCCGCAGCGTGCCTCCCTCGCAGTACTCCAACACCAGGTAGCGACCTTCGCGGGCATGTTCGAGGGCGTAGCAGCGGGTAATGTTGGGGTGGTTGAGGGTGAGCAGATGGCGCAGCTCCCGCAGCAGATTTTGGGTGGGAAAGCGTTCCGCCGGCAGCTCCTTCAGGGCCACCAGGTCTCCTCCTTGACGGGGACGGGCACAGAATACACGCCCGTACTGCCCTTGGCCGGCCAAACCCAACATTTGGTAGCTGTCGTGAATCGACTTGAGGGTACGGCTGCGTCGGGACACGGCCCTAGCCCACGAGGAATCAATACCGGCACTTTACATCTTTTTTTGCTCTTTTCGTTCCCGTCTTGGCTCAGGTTCCAGAACAACGAGCCCAGCAGCAGGTCTGCCGAACTCCCACCGGAAAGCCTAAGAGCCGGTCAACTGCTTGAGCAGCTCCGCTGCGTGGGTTTCCACCTTGACCTTGGTGATAACGGCCTCGATCTTCCCCTCCGGATCAATAACAAAAGTGGTGCGGTGAATGCCGTTGTACTCTTTGCCCATGAACTTTTTCGGCCCATAGACCCCGTAAGCCCTGGCCACCTTGGCCCCCTCATCCACCAACAGGGGGAAGGGCAGTTGCAGCTTCTGGGCAAATTTTTGGTGGGAACGGGCATCGTCGGCGCTCACCCCCAAGATGGCGATGCCGTGGGCTTGATAGTCAGCGTAGGCATCCCGAAAGCCGCAGGCTTCTTGGGTGCAGCCGGGGGTGTTGTCCCGCGGGTAAAAATAGAGCACCACCCGCTGTCCCCGCAACTGGCTCAAGCTGATGGGATTGCCCTCGGCATCGGGCAGGGTGAACTCCGGAGCCGGATCCCCAACGGCAAGGGGCATGGGTGGGATCCCTCCTCAGACCGATTTTTTGGGAGAGAGAATCATCGTGATGTTTCGCCCTTCCTTTTGGGGGGGCTGCTGCATTTCCGCCACTTCTTGTAAGTCTTTGAACAAGCGGTGCAGCAATTCTTCCCCCAACTCGGCGTGCTGGGCCTCACGACCGCGGAACATCACCGTGGCTTTCACCTTGTCTCCATCCCCCAAGAACTGTTGGGCGCTGCGCAGGCGCACGTTGTAGTCGTGCTCGCCGATGTTGTAGCGAAACTTCACTTCCTTGATCTCGGCAGTGTGTTGCTTCTTGCGGGCCTCCCGTTCTTTCTTCTCCTTCTCAAACTTGAACTTGCCGTAGTCCATGATGCGGCAGACGGGCGGGTCGGCCTTTTCGCTCACCAAGACCAAGTCCAGATCTTTTTCTTCTGCCAGGCGCAGGGCTTCGCGCGGGCTCATGATCCCCAACTGAGTGCCGTCGGTATCGATAAGGCGGATTTTGGGGAAGCGGATGCGCTCGTTGATAGCCGGCAGCTCTGCGCGCTGCTTGCGGGGGAAGCGGTCAGGTGGATGCTCTACGGTCAAGTTTTCCTCTCTCAACGAAATAACAACACAAGACAAATGCTAAGTAGGACTAGCCCCCTTCGGAGCAGTGCCGAACCCTGAGTTTGGACTCTCCAATCAAAGTCGGCCACTGGCCCGCAGGCGAAGGCAGGCTGCACCTATACTAACCGGCATTTTCCGTCTCTTTCTAGAGCCGTCAAGCGTTGTCAAGGCCCGCTCACTTGGGGATCCTGCCAGGCCGCGGTAGGATACCAAAGTGGCGATCTTGAACAGGATCGAGGGTTGTTTGTCGGCCAGCAGGGAGGGCAGAAGCGGTGCAGCTCGGTTTAACGGAACGGGAACTGACAGAGTTGGCCCAAAAGTCGGTTCAGCTCATCCTCAGCCCGCGGGAAGGGGATAGCGAAGCGCTGATCCAGTACAAGTCTTCGGCAGAATTTCGAGCGGGGGTGCATCTGGCCTGTGCGGCCATGGTGTTGGTCTTGGCAGAGAACAACGAGCGCCTCAGCCAGCAGTTGCAGGCTACTTTACAAAACTTATCTGCAGCCGTCGAGACACCCTCAGAGAAGGCTGCCGGAAGCTAGCCCAAGGATCCGCGAACGGGGGAGGAAAAGCCTTGGCTGAGGTGCGCAGCGAACGAGACTCAATGGGGGAGCGGCAACTACCCCAGTCGGTTTACTACGGCATCCAGACCGCCCGTGCCCTGGAGAACTTCCCCATCAGCGGCCTCAAGCCCCTGCCAGAGTATGTGGAGGCCTGCGTGCTGATTAAAAAGGCGGCGGCAGAGGTCAATGGGGAGTTGGGGTGCATTCCGGCAGAGGTGGCCAAGGCGATTGTGCAGGCGGCGGATGAGATCCTCCAGGGATCCCTGCGGGATCAGTTTGTGGTGGATGTGTACCAAGCAGGGGCGGGCACCTCCCACCACATGAACGTCAACGAAGTGCTGGCCAACCGCGCTCTGGAGATCCTGGGGGAACCCAAAGGCTGCTACCAGCGGGTCAGCCCCAACGACCATGTCAACTACGGCCAGTCCACCAACGATGTCATCCCCACCGCCATTCGTCTGGCTGCCCTGCTGCGGGTGCGACGGGATTTTCTGGGCACGCTGGACAATTTGGTAGCGGCGCTGGAGCAGAAGGCCCAAGAGTTTCGCGGCATCCTCAAGGCCGGTCGCACCCATTTGCAGGATGCGGTGCCAGTGCGGCTGGGGGATAGCTTCGGCGCCTACGCGGCCATCTTTGCCCAACACCGTCGCTGGATTGAGGAGGCCAGCCAGGCCCTGTGCAGCTTGGGGCTGGGGGGAAGCGCCGTCGGCACCGGCCTCAACACTCATCCCCAGTACCGGCAAAAGGTGGTGCAACGGCTGGCAGAGTATACCCAGTTGCCCCTCACCCCTGCTCCCCACCCCATGGCGGCGATGCAGAGCATGGCCCCCTTTGTGCATCTGTCGGGATCCCTGCGCAACCTGGCCCAAGATGGCATCAAGCTGGCCAACGACCTGCGGCTGATGGATTCTGGCCCCAAGACCGGCCTGAAGGAGATCCAACTGCCGCCGGTGCAGCCCGGCTCTTCCATCATGCCTGGCAAGTACAACCCGGTGATAGCCGAGATGTTGAACATGGTCTGTTTCCAGGTGATTGGGCTGGATACCGCCATCACCCTCGCAGCCCAAGCGGGGCAATTTGAGCTCAACGTGATGATGCCCCTGATTGCCTATGACCTCCTGCACAGCCTGCAGATTCTGAACAGCAGCCTGCGGGTCTTTGCCGAGCGCTGTATTCAAGGCATCACCCCCAAACCGGAGCGCTGCCGCGGCTACGCAGAAGGGACGCTGGCTTTGGTGACCGCCCTCAACCCCTACATCGGCTATTTGCAAGCTGCAGAAGTGGCCAAGGCTTCTTTGGAAACCGGCCAGTCCATTCGGCAGATTGTCTTAGAGCGCAACTTGATGACCCCGGAACAGGTGGCCAAGGTGCTGGATCTGGAGGCGATGAGCCAAATGCAGTCCTAACCCATTCGCTACAGTGGAGGCATACTGCTCCTGCCTGGCCATGACCATCGCCCCCTATCGCTGGCCCACCCAGCACGACTTGCCCGATACAGACGACACCCCCTTGGACAACGAGGATCAAGGCCGCCAATACCCCCTCCTCCGGGAACCGCTGCTGCTGCACTGGTCAGATCGGCAAGACTTTTTTGTGGCTTGCAATATGGGCCTTTACTACGCCCTACCCCGGCAGGTCATTGTTCCAGATTTGTTTCTGGTGCTGGGGGTTCCCCGTTGGCGGGATGGCACTGCCCGCAAAAGTTATGTGGTTTGGGATGAAGGGAATATCTTGCCTATTCTCATCTTGGAGATCATCTGCAACGACCAGGGGGAAGAAAAACCCGGACAAGCCAAATTCCAGCTCTACGAAAGGCGGCTGCGGATCCCCTACTACGTCACCTTCGAGCTAGAGACCGATGAGCTGAATGTTTATCAACTCCAGGGCGGACACTATGAGCTGCTCCCCGGCTCAGGCGCTGGAGAACATCCCCCAATTCTGTTGCCCGATTTGGACTTGAGTATCGGTCGGTGGTGGGGATCCTACGAGGGGCGAGAACGCTTTTGGGTGCGCTGGTATGATAGGGCAGGGCAATTGTTGCCTACGGGAGCTGAACTAGAACGGCAGCGGGCTGAATTGGAACGGCAACGGGCTGAATTGGAACGGCAGCGGGCAGAATTGGAACGCTCCCGAGCCGAACGACTGGCCCAGCGGCTACGGGAACTGGGAGAAGACCCTGAATTTTGATCAGCTTTTCCAGGGATCCCCAAAAAAGAAATCTCCACCTACCCCCTACACTGGAATCCTGGAATTCCAGGGGGACATGATGACCAGACAGCGACTCAGTTTGTGGACGAAGCTGGCCTATGGGGTGGGGGATCTGGGCACAGGCATGACGGCCAACATCCTCATCTTTTTCCTGCTGCCCTTTCTCACCAATACCGTTGGCATGGCAGCAGGCTTGGCCGGCAGCATCTACGCCATCACTCGCTTTTGGGATGCCATCAACGATCCCATCATCGGCATTCTCAGCGACCGCACCCGCACCCGTTGGGGCCGTCGCCGCCCCTGGCTGCTGTTTGCAGCCCTCCCCTTTGGCCTCACGTTCCTGGCCCAGTGGTGGATCCCTTTTCCCGGTCGGATTGGCCCCCTGTTTGCCTACTACCTGGCGGTGTCGCTCTTGTTCAATACCTTCTACTCTGCGGCCAATATTCCCTACGCCTCCCTGACCGCGGAGCTGACCCAGGATTACGACGAGCGCACCCAGCTCAACCAATTCCGCTTTGCCTTCTCTGTAGGGGGCAGCATGGTTGCGGTGGTTACCTTTCCGCTCTTGGTCAACCTGCTGCCGGATCGGGCTGCCGGCCATCTGCTGGCCGGAGCCTGTTTTGGAGTGATCTCGGCTGTGCCCTTGCTGATCTGTTTTTGGGGGGTGCGAGAACGGTATCCATCCCAACGGGATCCCATGCCCCTGGTTCAACAACTGCGGGTGGCCTTCAGCAACCGCCCCTACCTGTTTGTCAGCGGCATCTACCTGTGTTCTTGGCTAGCGTTTCAGTTCACAGCCACAATCATCCCTTATTTCATCGTCTTCTGGATGGGCCTGCCGGAGGTGTGGATTTCCTTGGTGGTACTGGCGGTACAGGGGATCGCAGTGCTGACGCTGTTCGGTTGGACCCAACTGAGCACCCATCTGGACAAGCGCACCATGTACCTCATTGGGGCGGGGTTTTGGCTGATCTCGCAGGCAGGCCTGTTTTTTCTCCAGCCCGGGCAGCAGGGGATCATGATTGGGCTGGCTCTGTTGGCCGGCATTGGGGTTTCTGCTACAGCCTATCTCGGCCCTTGGTCGATGTTGCCGGATGTGATCGACCTGGATGAGCTGCAAACCGGGGAGCGGCGGGAGGGGATCTTCTACGCTTTTATGGTCTTCTTACAAAAGGTGGGCCTGGCGCTGGGACTGTTTTTCGTAGGGCAAGCTCTGGATTGGGCCGGCTTTGTGCCTTCGGTGGCCGGAGAGGCCCTGCCCATCCAGCCGGAATCGGCTTTGTTGGCCATCCGCATTGCCATCGGCCCCTTACCGGCGGTGGCCCTGATCGGCGGGATCCTGCTGGTGTGGTTCTACCCAATCACCCGGCAGCGTCATCAGCAGATCCTGATGGAATTGGAGGAAAAGCGGCAAGAATCCCGCCTCAGCACGGAAAAATCTCCTTAGATCGCCGATTTTCGGCAAAATAGGCTACGGTTTCTAGCGGCAGAGCAACTGGCGCAATTGCGGGGGTTTTGATCTTCGGCCCAGGCTACTCCTCTCTCAGGGGCCTGCAGGATTACCTCATCAATGGCCTGAAAAAATGGCCTGAAAATCGATCACTCCTTCATCTCGCGCTGGGGGCCGAATGAAGAAAATGCCGAGACCATTGCCTGATCATCACCTTGGCCCGCAGCCTGGGAATGGACGTCACTGCCGAGGGGATCGAAACCCTACAGCGACTGCACCAATGAGGCTGTTGAACTGCGAGTATGGCCAGGGCTATTTCTTCGCCAAACCTCTCTAGGATGCAGAGCAAATGCTGCGGTTGCAACTGGACAAGAGGTGAAGGGATCCCTGCCCTCAGTCTAGGATGATGCGCAGGCCGCTACCCGAGGGAGTCGCCGGTTCAGGGTTGGGCACAATCCGCAGCCCACTGCCGGAGGGCCGGGTCACCGTGTTGTCGATGTTCACAAGGAAGGTGTTGGATTGGCCGTCCCGCTCATACACCACCACGTCGTTGCGGTTGAACTGGGAGCGACAGATGATGGGGGAGTTGTCGGCAGCAGTAGCCGCACTGCAGCGGTAGCCAGGGGCAGAGACGATCTTGCCTTCTTCATCGATGGAAAAAGGAACTGCAGAGGGCAAGATTGGAGAAAAGACCGGCTGGTCGGGATTGAGGATCACCGAGCCACCTGTGCTGGGTTCTACCACGATCCCCCGCCCGTCGATGACGATCCGCTGCGCTTGGGCGGGAGAGACGGCCAGCGGCCCCAAGAGCAAAGCCAGGCTTAGGCCGAGTTGGAGGGGAAACAACAGCTTCATTAGATATCTCCTTTGGCCCAGGGCCATAACAGCTTCCAGGGATCCGCCAACGATCCTTGCAGGGGATGGATCCCTGGCTCAACTTAACTTGATCTTGACTTGATCTTGGCCCAGATGTCGGGCCGAACCCAGGGCGGAAGCCGTCACCTCTGTTGCCAAGATGGGCACTTTGCCGTCGGCTCGACTACCACAGCCCCGAGCGGCCCAACGCCAGCCCGACCACCAACATGCCCAACACCAAAAAGGGCTGCGCGCTGGCTTGGTATTTCACATCGTTGTTCAAAGGATCCCGCAGCAGGTACATATCTTGGAAGGTTATTTGCGGGATGATCAGCAGCACCAAAAGGGCCGCGTAAAGTTTTAGGCCCGCCCCCAGCAAAAACGAGGCCATGCCGAACTGGAACAGGTCGATCATCAGCACCGAGATCCAAGCGGCCCCCATCGCCCCGAACATCACCGGCAAAGAGGCCAAGCCAAACTGCCTATCCCCCTCGATGCTTTTGAAATCGTTGACCACAGCAATCCCCAGCCCGGCCAAGCTGTAGATCAGCGTCAGGATGCAGACCGTCCAGTTCAGCTCGCCAAACAAGGCGTGACCTGTCCACCAGGGCAGGGCGATGTAGCTGGCGCCCAGGGCGTAGTTGCCCAGCCAGCCGTTGCGCTTGAGCTTCAGGGGCGGCGCCGAGTAGATGTAGGCAATCAGGGCTCCTGCCAGCGCAATGCAGGTGATCACCGGGAAGTCATGGCCGGTGTACCAGTCCAGAGCATAGGCCAAGCCCAACCCCAAGATCAGCAGCACCCAGATTTGGATAACCACCCGCTGCAGAGAGATGGCCCCCGAAGGGATCGGGCGGTAGGGCTCGTTGATGGCGTCGATCTCGCGGTCGTAGTATTCGTTCACCGTTTGGGTATAGCCCGTCATCAGGGGGCCCGCCAGAATCATGCCCACCAAAATGAGAGCCACATTCTCCCAAGTCCAGGTAAAGTGACCGGAAGATGCCGCCCCCGGAATCAGACCCCACACCAAAGGGATCCAGGTGACAGGCTTCATCAGTTGCAAGTGCAACTGCCAAATGGAGCGAGACTCCACCTCTGCCCCTTTCATGCCCAGCAGTTGGCGGACACGCTGCGCATTCGACCCGCCGGTGCCAGGGGATCCCTTGCCGGGATCCGAGTCTGGGGTGGTTTCTTCCGCAGTAGCTCCTACCTCCTCTAAACTGGGCTCTGCAGCAAAGGCCATCTCAGCCGCCACTTCCGGCAAGGAGGGATCTTGAGGGATCTTTTCGCTCATGGTGGGATGCGCAATCAAACTGCAATAACGGGGATAACCACCCCCATTCTGAGACATCCTAGCCGGATTGCTCAAACAAGAGGAAAGAGTCAGAAAGTTTAAAGTCAGCTAGAAATCGCAGGAGCCCCGCACTGTACCCGTAGGGTCAGTGTCGGGAGGAATGCGCTTTGATGA
>NZ_JANSIK010000064.1:0-18350 GCF_047462035.1 Synechococcus sp. R5-15
ATCAGGGTTTGAGGCTTGTCGCCGACCCTGTCGCTAACCATGTTGGTGTAGAAATTAACATGGATCCCTGTGTGGAGGTTGCTGGGGAGTTGCTCCTGAGACGCTGAAGTAGGGGGCCAATGGGGCGAAAAAAGGACTCCGTCCCGCTGGCGCGATGAGAGGCTAGGGAGCAACGACATAGCGATCTTGGGAGAGGCGCTCGTTACCCCGATACACGCTCACCTGCAAATGCTGGGGATCCAGCCGGTGCCCCTCTACACGGATGGGTGGGATCCTCAGGGAGTGGCGGGATCCCCGTCCCAGCACGGACACAATCAGGTTTTGGCCGCGGATCTGAACTCGTAGGCGCACCGGCCAGGGGAAAGGGTTGCGCAGCTTGAGGTCGGCCAAGCCGTACCAAACGGTGGCATCTAAGCCAGGGGGCACCGACTCTACCTGCCGGTAATGGGGGTGCCTCTCCACCACCTCCAGCCCTGCCAACAGAGCGGCATTGTAAAGGCTAGAGGACACCTGACAGATTCCTCCCCCAACCGAATCCAGGGTTTCGGCCACCATAAACACCGGCGCGGGCACATAGCCTCGTTCCAGGCTGCGCGGCCCCACCACTTGGTTGAAGGAAAAAATCACTTCTGCCTGTTCCCGTGAGCGTGCTGCAGGCATGATGTAAACCCCATCCAGGCTTTGGGCGGCTCGGCGAATGTTGTGGAGTTGAGAAGGAGTGCGCTCCTGCAAAGAAGTAACGTATTGGCTTAGGGTTGTTGGCGTGGGATCCGTCCACCACAAGGCCAGAAGGGCCAGTAGCGCCCCCACCAGCACAGCCAACCTCCGCAGGTCAACCCTTCCTCTCACCTCACACCTTGCCCGTCAGAAGGGGTTTCAAGGACTCCGTCCGAGTAGCGCGAGCGGGCAGTTGGCGGGAACCGGTCACGACCAGCAGCTCTTGGGCGCGGGTACCTGCCGGCAACGTGCGGGATGGGCGTAGGGCCACCAGGGCAGAGCCTTGGGCATCCACCTGAAAGTCGCCATAGTAGAGGAACTCGCCATTGTCCAGCTTGAGCCAGAGGGAGTAGCGCTCCCCCGCCACCGGTTGGGGCAGATCCCGTGCGGCCAAGATAACCTCCTGCCAGTCTCCTGGGCGAAACAGCACGTTGGCCGTCCCCGCCTCCCCCTGCAAATGCACCAGACGGGATCCCGGCTGTTGCAAGAGATGGGATAATGCCCGCACCGATTCTAGCTGGGCCAGTTGCAGAGCTTGCCGCAGTCGCCAGTTGTCCAAGCTGAGCAGAACCAAAATTGCCGCCACCAAGCCTCCCAGCCAGCGCCACCCCACCCCAAAAGCAGGCAGTGGAGAGTGAAGGGGGACTGCCATCTCCTGCTCGCGTAAGCCGATAGCCCCCACCTCTGCCATCACCTTATCGCGCAAGCTGGCAGGCGGGAGCACTCCTGGCAATCCGTAGGGCAACAATTCCAAGGTTTCTTGCAAGGCTTGCAGTTCGGCCACCAGCCGAGGGTCTTGAGTTAGGCGTGCCTCTAGAGCACTCACCTGTTCAGGAGATAAGTCCCCCAGCAGATAGCCGGCCAGTTCTTCCCGTTCCTCTGTTAAAGGGGGCGAGGTGGATAAGGACTCCGTCCCGCCGACGCGAAAGGACTCCGTCCCGCTGACGCGATCAGACATGGCCATCCCGACACCAGAACTCAACTCCAAACCTAGGACTCCGTCCCGCTAACGCGAAAGGACGCGGTCCCGCTAACGCGAGCAGAAACCCAGAAGGGCGCGCAGGGATCCCCGCAATTTGCAGAGAGCTTGGCGAGAGCGGGTCTTAACCGTCCCCAACGGGATCCCCAATTGGCGAGCAATGTCCGCCTGGCTCAACCCTTGGTAATAGAGCAACTCCAGGATCTGCCGTTGGTTTTCGGGCAATTGGCTGAGGGCCGCTTGCACCGCTTGCCGCCGCTCCTCGATGGAAACCTGCTCAAAAGGGAACCGAGTCTTGCTAAAGGACTCCGTCCCGCTGACGCGATCGGCGCTGGGAATGGTCTGCCAGCGTTTCAAAAGAAGTTGGTGGCTGCCCTGAGAACGCAGACGGTCAATGGCCCGCGAGCGGGTCAGGATGCACAAAAAACTGCTCAGGGATCCCCGCCGCTCGCGCGACTCGGACGGAGTCCTTGGATCACAGCCAACCTTGCGCCACAGCTCGACAAACACCTCCTGAGTCAGGTCTTCTGCCTCGGCCACGTGGCCCAGGATCTCGAAGGCCAGCCCATAGACCAAGCCGGCATAGCGATCGTAGAGCGCAGCCAGAGCAGCAGGTTGCCCCGCCTTGAGCGCTTCCATCAGCTCCCAATCGGCGCGGGATGACCAATCTCTCACCCGCTCACGCCAGCGGGACGGAGTCCCTGGTTGCTCACCCATGCTACACCCAGTTTCGCCCCACACAACTAGAGGATAAACCTGCCCGATCGCGCCAGCGGGACGGAGTCCTTAAGTCTACCCCCTCAGCCACGACGGGCCGCCCATTCCAGGCTGAGCAAGGCTGTGTTCACCAGCAAGGCCAGGGATCCCACCGCCAGGGATCCGGCCCAGATCTTGTCGTAGCGACCGGCCTGGGCAATGCCATCGAACAGCAGGGTTCCCAGTCCCCCTGCCCCAAACTTGGCGCCCACGGTGGCAATGGCAATGGCCACAATTGCCGCCAGCCGCAGCCCTGCCAAAACAATGGGCAGCATGAGCGGCACCTGCACCTGCCACCACCGTTGCCAGAGGTTCATCCCCATGCCCTTGGCAGCTTCCAGGATGGCAGGCTCGACCGAGCGCAGGCCCACGCAAAAATGGCGCACCAAGATCACCTGCGTGTAGATCACCATCGCCACCACCACCGAGCGGGCATTGAGGCCAAGCCAGGGCACCAACAAAATGATCAAAGCCAGGCTGGGCACTGTGTACAGGATGCTGAGGATCCCCATGACCGGCAGGGCCAACCAGCGCACGTGGTGAACCAGCAGAGCCAGCGGCACCGCCAGCACCACCGCCATGCCCAAGGTCATCCCCACCATCGCCAGATGCTCTTGGGTGAGCTGCCACATCAGGCCGGGGTGGTTGAGGAGATAGCTCACGCGGATCCCCCCTCCAGCATGGCCAAGCTGCGAATGTGATCCAAGGTCAAAACGCCGATGGCCCGCCCGTCCTCCCACACCGTCAGGGCTGCCGCCCCTGTGCGCAACAGCAGGGACAAGGCTTGCCGCAAAGTGGCCTGGGGCCTCACCATCGCTCCCTCTTGGATTTTGTGGTTGTGCGGGATCCCGGCCATCGCCGTTTCCACCCGCAGCACACTCAACTGCCGTACCATGTCATCTGCCCCCAGCAGTTCCCTGACAAAGGGAGTAGCCGGCTGGGTGAGCAGCCGAAAGGGAGTGTCGAACTGCACCACCCGCCCCTTCTGCATCACCAAAATGCGATCCGCCAGGCGCAGCGCCTCTTCCACATCGTGGGAGACGAACAGGATGGTTTTTTTCAATTGCCGTTGCAGGCGCAGGATCTCCTCTTGCAGCTTGCTGCGGGTAATGGCGTCGATGGCCCCAAAGGGCTCGTCCATCAGCAGCAGCCCTGGATCCCCGGCCAGCGCCCGCGCCAGCCCCACCCGCTGCTGTTGTCCACCCGACAGTTGGGCAGGGTAGCGGTGGCGGTACTCATGGGGGGGCAAATTAACCAAGCTGAGCAGCTCGTCCACCCGCTCGCGGATGCGCTCCTTCGGCCACCCCAAAAGTCGCGGCACTACCGCCACATTCTGGGCCACCGTCATGTGGGGAAACAGCCCCGATTGCTGGATAACATAGCCGATCCGCTGCCGCAGAGCCGTGATGGGAAACTGGCGGATATCCCGCCCGTCCAAGCGAATCTGCCCCTGGGTGGGATCCAGCAAGCGATTCACCATTTTCAGAAGGGTGGTTTTGCCGCAGCCAGAAGGCCCCAAAATGACCACCAACTGGCCCGACTCCACGGAAAAACTGCACTCGTCCACAGCCGGCTGGGAACTGTGGGGAAAGCGCAGCGACACCCGCTCGAACTCGACGGTGCTCACCTCAGGGCCTCATGCAACAGGCAAGGTTATTTCTTGAGAATGCCGGCTTCCACCAAGAAAGTTCTGGCCACCTCCGCCGGCTCCTTGCGGTTGCCGCTCACCTCGTAGTTCAACCGCTGCATCACCTCGTCCGTCAGCAGGGGGGAAAGGGCATTTAAGGCAGCGGCAATGCCGGGGTTGGCCTCTAGGGTGTCCTTGCGCACCACCGGCGCCACCTGGTAGGGGGGGAAAAGCTGCTTGTCATCCTCCAGCAGCACCAGGTCAAAGGCGGCAATTTCTCCATCGGTGCCGAAGGCCACTGCCACATCCGCTTCCCCATTGACCAAGCCCTGGTAGCGGAGGCCGGGATCCACTGCTTTGTAGGCCTTGAGCCGGAAATTACCGTAGACGGCTTGGATCCCAGGTAGGCCATCCTCGCGGGCTTGAAACTCCGGCGGCCCGATCATCACCAGCTCGCCCGCTTTGGCCACCATGTCCGAGATGGTGGCAATGCCCAGCTCAGCCGCTCTGGCGCGGGTCATGGCCAGGGCCTGGGTGTTGTTCAGGGGGGCGGGATCCAGCCAAATCAGTTGGAACTGGCTCTCGTACTCGCGGGCCACCGTCGCGTACACCTCTGCCGGGTCGCCGCTGCTGGGCAACTTGAGCACTGTCAGCAGGCCAGTGCCGGTGTACTCGGGGTAGAGATCGATCTCGCCGCTCAACAAGCCCGCATGGGCTACCGGTGTTCCGCCCAGGTTGAGCTTGCGCTCCACCGTGAACCCTGCCGCCTCCAGGGCTAAGGCGTACATTTCCCCCAAAATAAACTGCTCGGTAAAGTCCTTGGAGCCGACGGTAATGGGCTTGGCGAGGCCCCCTTGGGGAGTGAGAACAAGAGCTGCCAGCCCCGACAGGGCCAGCAAAGCCAAGCGACGAGTGGTTTTCAGCATAGGCAAGGGGAGAAGGGATCCCAGGCTAATGACAAGAGGCCCTGCCGAGAGCGTTCCGGCCTGGGCCAGGAAGTTTCGACTGTTAAGTCACCATTAAACCATTATTTTCCCTGAGCCGTAACTGCAAGAACCAACCGTAGAGATCGCCAGTACGGTCACTGCAAGTTGGTTGGAAATAGCCCAAGTGTAAGGACTCCGTCCCGCTGGCGCGATAGGACTCCGTCCCGCTGGCGCGATCAGCACCGCCCCAGCCCCTCTCCCAGGGGAAGAGGGAAGTTCACCCCCATTGAGAACAACCCTGCTGTGTCGCTGGGGTCTCGGAGGGGTGGTGAACAACGTCCAATCGCGCCAGCGGGACGGAGTCCTTTCAGCCTCCGCTGGGGGCCGGGAAAGAGCCTGTTACCGCGCGGATCTTCTGTCGCCGCCCGGCTCGCTCGATCTCCAGCTCCAGGGTGCTGCCCACCTCAGTGCGCTCCACCTCCTGTTGCACCTGATCGGCTGTGGTTACGGCACGACCATTGATGGAGAGAATGACATCCCCAGACCGCAGCCCTGCCCGTTCCGCTGGGGATCCCTGGATGACTTCGCCAATCAGTACACCCTGATCCACCGTTATCAAAATGCGGCTATTGGGATCCTGGTTGAGGCGCTCCTTCAGCTCTGGAGTCAGCGTGAGCATGCGGATGCCCAGGTAGGGGTGATCCACCTTGCCGCGAGTGATCAACTGATTGGCCACCCGCTGGGCCGTCTCAATGGGGATGGCGAAGCCCAACCCTTGCGCTCCCTGGATGATGGCGGTGTTCACCCCGATCACCTCCCCTTGAGCGTTGAGCAGCGGGCCGCCGGAGTTGCCGGGGTTAATGGCCGCATCCGTTTGGATAAAAGATACCCGCTTGTCAGGCACCCGAATCTCCCCGCTGGAACGGCCCAAAGCGCTGATGATCCCAGCCGTAACGGTGTTATCCAAACCCAGGGGGTTGCCGATGGCAATGGCCCACTGGCCCGGCTCCAGGGTTTCCGAGCGCCCCAGCTTCACGGTCGGCAGGTTCTGGGCGTTGATCTTCACCACGGCGATGTCCGTAACCGGATCCGAACCGATTACCTGCCCATCAAAGCTGCGGGTATCCTTGAGCGTCACCGTTACCTTGTCGGATCCCTCGACCACATGGGCATTGGTGATGATCTGGCCGTCTGGGCTGATGATGAACCCAGAGCCGGTTCCCTGCTGTCGCCGCTGCCGAGGGATGGAAGGGATCGCTTGGCCAAAGAAATCCCGGAAAAAGGGATCGCTGAAAAACTCCTCCGGAAAAGGGGCAGGGGCGCGCACCGTCCGCTCAGCATCGATGCGAACCACCGCCGGCCCCACCTTTTGCGCCACATCGGCGATGAAATTCAGGTTCAGTTGGGGCGGGGTTGCCGTCGTCTGGGCAGATACCCCCTTGCCCCCCACCAGAGCTGCTCCCAGCCCAATGCCCAGCAGCACCAGCAGCACTGACGAGAGAAGAGACTTCCAAGTGGAGATGGCAAAAGGCTGGAAAGAGGATTGAGCAGGTTGGGCGGAAGCTTCTGACCCGGGAGAGGGCTGGCCCGGCATGGATGTGCTGCGCTTCATAGCTACAAGAAGAGGGTTGGGATGCTGCAAGACTTCGGCCCCACGCAGGGGAAGAAACCTAGAGCCTAATCTAACATGGACAGCAGGGATCCCAGAGTGGGCAACCCTAGCGTTTTTCCGTACTTCTATCTGGAGCGAAGAGCAGCGGAATCTGCTCACCTGAGGTAGCCCATTTCCATTCAGTTGGCTTTGATCAAGATAGGTAAAAGATAGGTAAGGCCCGAAAGGCTCCCGGTTTTGTCCGGTTTGCAGCTAGCGTAGGAATGATGAATGGGGGTAAGACCATGACCAACCCAGCCAGCCGCCTGTTGGCTCCTCTGCTTGGCGGATTGCTCTCAGCGCAGATGGCCGCCCCAGTTTTGGCCCAAATGGGGCCCTTGCCACCACCGCCTGCCGGTGAGGGATGGCGTCCTGTGAATCCTCGCCCCCTTCCCCCTGGCCCTCAACCCCTGCAACCTGGCCAGCCCTTTCAACTGCAAACCACGTTGCTATTGCGCTCTGGGGATCTGATCCAGGCGGTGCATCGCTCCCCAGAAACCCTCTTGATTGCCCCTGGGGAAACCCGCGCCGTCAGCCTTAGCTTGGATACCCCTCTGCGGGACATCTACGGCAACATGGTCGTCCCGGCGGGGGCTGTTTTGGAAGGCCAATTTCAGCCGGTGAGCGGCGGCACCCAGTTTGTTTCGCGGGCTTTGATTTTCAACGGCCAATCCTACCCCCTCTACGCTCAGAGCCAGGTTATCCCGCTGCGCAAGGATCCCCGCCACACTTCCGGGGAAGCGATTGTGCAAGATGCCTTGATTGGGGCAGCTGCGGGGGCCATCTTGGGAGGCTTGTTCGGCGACCGCGTGATCTCGACGGAGAAAGTGCTGGGTGGAGCGGCGGCAGGGGCTGTCATCGGCAATGTAACGGCGCCGGAAGTGGCGGTGATCGACGCCAATGCCAACTTGACTCTGACGGTCACCCAAGATTTTCAGCCCTACCTGCCCTAGCGAGCCCCTGAAAACAGCTCTGGCCCTAGGGACTGGCGGTGAGCCGATCCAGAATCTCCTCGTGGGAGAGGCCCTTGCGCACCCATTCCTCGCAGTGGTGCAGCCGCTGAGCCGTGCCGATGAGGAAGCGGTTGAGATCGGCCCCCAGGGATTCGCAGGTGGTCTGTACGCAGATGAGATCCCGCCCCGAAAGCAAGGAGAAGAGGCTGGCCAGCATTCCCGCCTCTAGGTATCCGGCAGGCTCTCGCCGTGCAGAAGGTTCCTCCGGGTTGAAGCTGGCGCGAGCGGCAAGGGCAAACCCGGAATGGCGGATCCCGGCCTGAACCAAGCCGTGGTCGGCGGCGGAAAAATCCAGCTCTAGGCGTCCCCAGCCGTGGGTAGCCCAGAGATCGCTGAGGGCATCCAGGAAGATCCCCATCGGCAATTCCTGCAGCGGCTGCTGGTAGTAGCCGGAAAGCTCGTCTTCAACACGGCGGAAAAACGCCTCTCCCCAATCGCGGCCACAGTTGTAGAGAATGACGCGGGTGGCTTGGCCGGTTTCGTAGCGCAGGCCGGAGTAGAGAGCTTCCAGCAGGGGCATGGGAAAGGCCGCCAAGCGGTATCCTCCGCGGCTGTAGAGCAGTCCGGTGTGGATGTCGGGGCGGATGTAGTAGGCAGGGCTAAAGCAGTGCCCAGGCAAGATCTGGTCTTGCAGAATCTCTTGCAGGGTAGTCATGGCTATCTCACAGGGGGATGGACGGATTTGAGGGCGGCTGGAACTTGGCCTTTTGGAGTGAAGGGATGAATGTCCGGTGGATTGGCAAAACTAGGGAATCCATTGAGGGCGAATGGACCTAGTTAACCAGCATGGATTTGGCCAAAAGCAGATAAGGACGGATCATCTCGCTCTCTTCTGCCCCAAAGATGTAGGTCAGGGAGTCGAGCATTAACTTGTAGGCAGGCTGGCATTGGTCGCGCATCTTGAACGATTTCAGGATCGTCTCCAGCCAGTAGAGCAATTTATCCCTCAGGTAGTCTTCGTCGTTGAGCAGCATGGCCATGCAGCAGTAGCGCCACACCATGCTCAGATCCCGGCGGCAGCGCTCCCAGGCCAGGTGACCATGCTGGCGGATTAAATTCGGCATCATCGGCTGAAACTTCTCCATCACCCGATCCAGCAGCTCTTGTTCTTTGGCCTGCAGAACCTGGTAAAGGCGGACCCGCTTCGGGATCCCTTCCACGTAGGCGTGTAGAGTTTTCAACTCATCTGGGCGCAGATAGCGGCCCTCACTTTGGTGCATCAGCTCGGCAACCCTTGAATTCATGGACAGATCCTCCGTTAGTTGGCTTCACACAAACATTTCCGCCAAGGTGAGAGCCCGCTCCGGCGGAACTGTGGGTAGGTCAACCTCCATCTCAGAAGAAGAAGGGGAAGGAGATTGGGCCTGAGAAGTTGCGCAGACAGTCTGCAGCTCTTGCCAGTAGGGGGCAAGCAACCCCTGCTGATCCGCTGGCAGGGATCCCTGAACCACTGCCCGTAGCTGAGCGAGCGCTTGCGGCAACCCTAGGTACTGTTCCATCGCACCAAGAGTTACCTGCTGCACAGGGGTGGGATCCCCCAGCAACAGACTCAGGCCCAGGGAGCGCAAACAAAAGGCCAATTGACGAGCCAAGAGGCGCTGAGCCGGGGTTAGAGAAGGTTCTGCCCCCTCTCTGGCGGGATTGCTGCTGGGCAACGCTGTCGCGACGGGGGTTGGCCCCTGCTGTTGCAAAACCTTTTGGATCCAGGTCAGCTCTTGCTGTTGTAAGACTTGGTAGAGCTCCAGCCGTTCTTCAAAAGAGAGCGAGTAACGAATCAGGTCTTGCAGATCGTCGGGTGTTAGGTAACCCCCTTCTCGATCGGCAATGCGTTCTGGCCAAGAGTGAAGGTCATCCATGGGTGAAGTCTCCTTAGAGCACGGATCGAGAGAGCACAACTGAGAGCCCTGAACAAACCAGAGCTAGAGCAAAGCTCCGCCAAACAAAGCGGCAAAATCCTCAAGAGTAAAGGGATCCTCTGCCGGCAATTCCCGCAGCGGCTCTGAGCGTGGGCAGATGCCCGACCAATTGAAGCCGGCAAAAAACTGTCCCACCGATTGGGCAAAGAGCATGGGGGACTGCGGCGGCGGCTCTTGAGCAAAGGGAGCCTTGGCCGGGGGTCGGTTATCCCAGTTCAACCCCTGCAAAAAGACCGCCAGCGGCTGGGTTAAGTCCAGATCGGTGTCTAAGTTGAAGGTGACCATGGGCGTTTCTCCAAAGTGTCGAGGGATCCCAGAGAGCCTTCAAAAGCCACAAGCAAGCCTCACAACTGGTGCAAACGCTGCTCGATCTCGCGGGCGCTGGCCCCTTCGGTGATCCAAAAATTGGCGGCATCAATGCGTTCTTGCCCGCCCAACAGGAACTTGCAGTAGGTTTCCCCCATGGCGTAGCACTGGATCTCGATGCAGGCCAGCTCGCGGGAAGTCATAGCGGTGAAAAACCCGGCAAATAGCCCGGCATAGAGATGACAAACCGGCTTGCCCACATCCCCTAGGGTGCGAGCCACCATCGAGTCAAACAAGTTGATAAACAGGAAGCCTTTTTGTTTGGATTCGGTTTCCACCTCCCACTTGCCCCAGCCCTGAGCCGTAAAAGGCCACCACCAAGTCTCCAGCAAAAACAAAAGGTTGGACTGTTTTACGCCAATCCCATACTCCCGCTCGTACCACTCGGAGAAGTGCTTGGCATCGCGGATGCCCCAATCTCTGCCAATGGTGTACATCACCGCCGCCGAAGCATCTCCCACTTCCCGTTCCAGGCCTGTTTGCAAGCCCACAATAAAGTCTTCGCTGAGCAGGAGATTTTGTGTGTTGTTCCAGTCGATGATCGTGCCCTGATCTCGGTTGAAGCGGAAGAAATCGCGGTAACTGTAGTGGGCATGCTTGTCGCGGCCCACAGGCATGGTGACTGCAGGACGGGGATCCGGTCGAGATGTGGTGGCCATGGCGCTCTCCTGATAAAAAATGGATAATTCTAGATTGCAAAGCAACAGGATTTGGTGGGATTTGTAGGGATCAACTGGGCCAGACAATGCCAATGAGTCAACAAAATGAATGGCTAAGCATTCGATAAACTTGGTCAGCTATCTGAGGGATCCAACATTGTTCAATCCTTGGTTGATTGTCTATAAGACAATGCCCGCTGAGCCCAAGGGATCCCTGAACATCGACAATCCATCAAACTTCCCGAGTTTGGGCAAGTGTACTGCCGATGATGCGGAAATCTTCATTTTCTAGCTGCTTAACAGTAGAGCGAGTGATGATCTTGCCCTGCTCCACCAAAACCTTCCCCGTCCGTGGGTGCAGCAGGTCTTGTTCGGCCCGCCGACCGATGAGCACTTCGATATCCCTCAGCGAGTTCACGTACATCCCCGGCGGCAGCTCCACCACCACGCCATCGGAAACCACCCGCGCCTGACAGGCCAGCCGGGAATTGCTGCGGGCGCTGGTAATGGTCTCCAGAGTCTTGGCCTCGCGGGGGGTGATGGGAGTGAGGCTTTCCATTCCCTCTTTGACGTAAACATGACAGGTGGCGCAGAGGCCGCGACCGTTACATTCCCGCGAAACCTGCAGCTCCTCCGACAAAATAGCCGACAGAAGATTGCTGTAGGTATCGACCTCTGAGACGCGAGATAAAGGCTCTAGCCGGATTTGTTTAACCATAGACGGGATCCACATTAAGGGCAGACAAAAACCCCGGCAGGCAGGATCTACTGCATAAGCAACGCAAACAAATCACAAAAATTGATTGATCCCTTCCCCTGCAGCCCCCTTGCAGGTCTACAGCAACACCTGAGTCCCCAGTCAATCAAACCAGAGCACTTCAAATGATGAGCCCTGCACCTGTGACCCTAGGAGAGGCTGCATTCTTTACTTAACTTATATTCTGGATCTGGAGCAGGTTATTCTGGATGGAAGTGTCATAATACTTAACTACGAATAAACACGGAATTTTTTTATCGGCTAGAAAGTTACAAAGTGAAATCACGTAAATTGGAGAAAATGACAATCCTTTCGTAAATATTTATCGCAGATCTCCCCCGGTCGTTCTGTCGGCAAGGTAAATCTTAAGTAGAACCTTCACGGTCTTTTATTGGCAATTTTGTTACAGAAGGATGTGCTGAAGTTTGCCGTAAAAGCGTATTGAGCCATTCGCTACTCTCTTGGCCATTTCTTTAAAGTAGCCCCTCGTTTTGTCTGTTTTTGTCAGTTCTGTCGATTGGGAGCTATTGCCATGGAACCACGCCAGCGGGATCCGCAAACGTTGCAAAACCTGTTGCGGGCTGCCTACCAACAGCTTTTGGAACGCCAGCCCTACCAGCACGAGAAAACAGGAGAGCTGGAGAAAATCGAGCAGGACTTCTTGCGGGGGCGGATCGGGATTAAGCGCTTGGTTCGCCAGATTGGGGGATCCCGGCTCTACCGGCAACTCTTTTTCAGTGCCGGCTGCAACACCCGCTGTGTAGAGCAGGGCTTCAAGCACTTTTTGGGACGGGCCCCGGCCAGCAAGGAGGAGGTGGCCGCCTACCACGACATTTTGGTGCACCAGGGCTTGCAGGCCATGGTCAATGCCTTTATCGACTCGGAGGAGTACCGCCACCAGTTCGGCAACGACCATCTGCCCCACCCCCGCCAACGGCTGAGCGGCCACCCACCTTTGGCCTACTTGCTGACAAACCAAATGCACCGGCGCCATGAGCTGGGGATGCAGGGATCCCCGCTTTTGCACAGTTTGGCGGCGATGGAAGTGGGGATCCCTTAGGCAGTGGGGCCGGGGAGGAAGTCGAGGGTATAGGCTTGGCGAACCTCCAGACCCGCTGCGCCGATCCCCAGGGCCACCATCTCCTGAAAGTAGGTTTGCCAGCGCTGGTGGGTCATGGCGCCGATCCCCAGCGTGGCGGCATCTCCACTGGTGAGAAGGCCGTAGTCTTTTAGGGCTTGGTGGGCGTAGGCCAGGAGGGCCTCGCTCATGTTGGGGTTGTCTTGGCGGATGAGGCGATTGCCGGGGCGGGGATCCTCTAGGTAGCTCTGCCAGCCCTGGATGGAGGCAGCTACAAATTTTCGCACCTGCTCCGGGTGCTGTTCGGCAAAGGGGCGGGTGGTCTCCAGGGTGGTGGCGTAGGGGGAATAGCCGTAGTCGGCCAGCAGAAAAACGACGGGATCAAAGCCCCCCTCCTGGCGCACGCGGAAGGGCTCGGAGGTCACATAGCCCTGCTGGGCAGAAGACTTGTCCAGCAAGAAGGGCGTGAGGCTGAGGTTGTAGGGGCGCTTCTGCTCGTCGGTAAAGCCAAATTTGGCCCGCAAAAAAGGCCAGTAGGTGAGGTTGGCCCCCGGTGACACCCAGATGGGCTTGCCCCGCAGGTCTTCCAGGCACTCGATGCCCACCCCTGGATGGGCCAAGAGACACTGGGGATCCTTCTGGAAAAAGGCGGCCACGGTGAGAACAGGGATCCCAGCTTGCAGAGCCGCCAGAGCGTCGGGGCTGCCGCCGAGCACAAAATCTGCCGCTCCCCCGGCTAGCAGTTGCAGCACGTTAACCGCCGTTCCCCCCATGCGGATTTCCACCTGCAGACCGTAGTCGGCGTAGATGCCGGTGGCCAGGGCTTGGTAAAAGCCGCCGTGTTCGGCCTGGGCGTACCAGTTGGTGACCAGTCGCAAGGGCCGGGATCTGGCCGAAGAGGGGCGGGAGCCCGCTCCTACTGCTAGCAGAGCAGCTCCACTGGCCAAAAAACGCCGCCGCGGCCAAGGCTCTGGAGTTACACCGGACATAGGCAGGGATCCTCAGGCGGCCACGCTTTCAGTATCTCGCAAGTAGACCAGTTTTTCCTCAGGCTGGCCACCCCTTGGAAGAGGAGCTGTTGGGAGGCGTCTTCGATTTATATTTGCAAAGCAAGCGGGATCCCCTTCTTACAAGGGGCAAGATCGACATTCCAAGGGGTAGGGCATGGGCAAGGTGTATCTAGTGGGGGCAGGGCTGGGCGGGCGGGCGGGCCTGACGCAGGGAGCACTGGAGATCCTACGGCAGGCTGAGGCTATCTGGATCGACGAGCTGGTGGATGAGCGCTTGTTGGCAGAGTTGCCGCCGCAGGCGCAGGTGTGGCGACGCTCTGGGCCAGGAAGCCTCCAGGAGGGCATCCACTGGATCATCCAGCGCTGCCGAGAAGGCAAACAGGTGGTTCACCTCAAGTCAGGGGATCCCTTGATCTTTGGCCGCGCTCGCGAGGAGATCCAAGCCCTTAGGGAGGCGGGCTGTCCCTTTGAGATTTGGCCGGGGTTGTCGTCGGCCCTGGCTGGCCCCCTCTGGGCAGGGATCCCGTTAACGGATAAACACTTGAGCCGCGCTTTTGCCGTTCTCACCGCCCACGAGCTGGAAGCTCTGCCCTGGGGCGCTTTGGCCCAGTTGGATACTTTGGTGATTTTGATGGGATCCCGGCAGCGACAGCACATTGGCGCACGGCTGGTGGAGTCTGGGATCCCGGCAGACCGACCGGTGGCCTTGATCTGGGGGGCGGGGCAAGCAGAGCAGCAGGTGTGGGTGGGCACCTTGGCCGAGCTGCAGCAGGGGGAGAGTCAGGCAAAGTTGCCGGGCCTACTGGTGGTTGGGGAGGTGGTGCGGCTGCGGCAGGACTTTTTGCCGGGGATCCCTCCTTTGCCTCCGCCGGCTCCTTTGGCAGGCAAGACGGTGCTGGTTACCCGTTCTGAGGGGCAATCGCCAGCTTTTCGGGAGCTGCTACAGGCCCAGGGGGCGCGGGTGCTGGAGATGCCGACCCTGGTGATCCAGCCGCCCACGAGCTGGGATCCCTTGGATACAGCCATTGCCAACCTGGAACAATTCGACTGGCTGCTGCTGACCTCTGCCAATGGAGTGCAGGCTTTCTTTGAGCGGCTGCAGCGGCAGGGGCGAGATAGCCGAGCACTCCACTCCCTGCAAGTGGCGGTGGTGGGATCCAAAACCGCTTCCGTGCTGGCCCAGTACGGCATTCGCCCGGATCTGATGCCCTCCGAGTTTGTGGCCGAAGCCCTGCTACCCATTTGGCCGCAGCCAGTGCAGGGGCAGCGCATCCTCTTTCCCCGCGTTGAGTCAGGAGGGCGGGAGGAGCTGGTACAGGGGTTGCGGCAGCGAGGAGCAGAGGTGGTGGAGGTGGCCGCCTATCAGTCCGCCTGTCCAGCAGCAGCGGATCCCCAGGTCCTGGAAGCTCTTAAAGCCCACCAGGTGGACATCCTCACCTTTGCCAGCTCCAAGACGGTGCAGCATTTTGCCCACTTGATCCGGCAGTCAGGGCTGGGCCCTGAGATCTGGGATCCACCCGTGCAGATTGCCGCCATTGGCCCCAAGACGGCCGCAACCTGCAAGGCTGCATTTGGTCGAGTGGACATCGCAGCCCAGGAGTATACTTTGGAAGGATTGGTGGAAGCCCTCATCCAAGCGACCAACCGTTCTACCTAGCCTTTTCAGGCCGTTCGCGGTAGCGGTGCAGAGTACCCAGGTGCTCCTCATAGTGAGCCCCCATCAGCCAAACGGAACTCTCCTGGCCCGGCATCCCAATAGATACACCCAGACACCATGTGGCAGACGGCCAAGCTCTACGAAGACATTCTTTACGAAAAAACGGATGGCATTGCCAAGATCACCATCAACCGTCCCCACAAGCGCAACGCCTTCCGCCCCAAGACCATTGCCGAGCTGATTGATGCGTTTGCCGATGTGCGAGAGGATCCCCGTATCGGGGTGGTGTTGTTGACCGGGGCAGGGCCCCACAGCGACGGCAAGTATGCCTTTTGTGCCGGCGGGGATCAAAGCGTACGGGGCGAGGCCGGTTACCTGGATGAGGCCGGGATCCCTCGTCTCAATGTGCTGGATCTGCAGCGCATCATCCGCTCTTTGCCCAAGGTGGTGATTGCCCTAGTGGCAGGCTACGCCATTGGGGGTGGCCATGTTTTGCATCTCATCTGCGACCTGACCATTGCCGCCGATAATGCCATCTTTGGGCAAACCGGCCCTAGGGTGGGCAGCTTCGATGGGGGCTTTGGGGCCGCCTACCTGGCGCGAGTGGTGGGGCAAAAAAAAGCCCGCGAGATTTGGTTCCTCTGCCGCCAATACACCGCAGCCCAAGCCCTAGAGATGGGTCTGGTCAATGCCGTGGTGCCAGTGGAAGAGCTAGAAGCTGAAGGGATCCGCTGGGCGCAAGAAATTCTCCAGCACAGCCCCTTAGCCATCCGCTGCCTCAAAGCCGCCTTCAACGCCGACTGCGATGGGCAGGTGGGGCTGCAGGAGCTGGCCGGAGATGCGACGTTGCTGTTCTACATGACCGAAGAAGCTGCTGAGGGCAAACGCGCCTTTTTGGAAAAGCGCCCACCTAACTTTCGCCAGTTTCCCTGGCTGCCATAGTTTGTTTGTTTTCATTAATTCCACTTCCCCGAAGGGAAGCGACCTGTAGGGCTGGGCTTTACCTCAAACTCAAGCAGCAGCACCACCTGACGGAAATACCGCTGTCGATATTCCGCCGGGAAATATGCAGCCCGAGGTCTGTCAAAATCAGCGGGTAGCTCCAGCGCTGCTATATCCAACGGTTGCCCCACCAGAGCGTACCCCAGAGATGCAAAGAGACCAGCCACCTCAGCAACCGATCGGATCCCTCGAATGTCTTCCACATCCAGTTGAGTAGCCATTGCCGCACTCCGGTGATCTGTGGCGGTAGTGTCGCGTATTTTGTGGGTTAAGCATGGAGGGCGGAATGGACCGAGAGGAGCTCAAGAGGTTGACCAAGGAGGAGATCAGCCGGCGCATCCGGGAAGGGGTCAAGGCCGTCATAGTGCTCCGCACCGCTTACGCGAACGAGCAGGTGTTGGAAGAAGAGATGACCGAGCACCTGGCTGCGGGTTACCGTGAGCGCACCCCAAGCCGCCGCGGGGAGCGGAACGGCTACTACACCCGGGACCTCATCACGCCGGCGGGCAGGATCGCCCAGCTCCGGGTACCCCGGGACCGGGAGGGGACTTTCCTGACCGAGGTCTTTGAGCGGTACAAGCGGATGACCGGGGAGGTGGAGGAAGCGGTGCTGGAGATGTACCTGCAAGGGGTCTCCACCCGCAAGGTAGCGGCCATCACGGAGGGCCTGTCCCGGGTGCGCATCGGTAAGGACGCGGTCTCCAGGGTAGCTCAGCGCCTGGAGGAGGAGCTCTCCGCCTGGCGGGGCCGGCCTTTGGAGCTGGCCTACCCCTACCTCTACCTGGACGCGGCCTACTTCAAGGTGAACTGGGGCGGGCGGGTGGTGGACCTGGCCCTTCTGGTGGCGGTGGGGGTGAACGAAGAAGGCTACCGGGAAGTGCTGACGGTGGAGCCGGCGGGCGGGGAGAGGAAGGAGGCCTGGAGGAACCTGCTGAAGGGCCTGGTGGAGCGGGGGCTTCATGGGGTGAGGCTGGTCATTTCCGACGACCACCTTTCCATCCGCCAAGCGGTGATGGCGGAGCTTCCTGGGGCCAGCTGGCAGCGGTGCGTGGTGCACTTTATACTTTATACGGAACGTTTTAGCTCATGTGCCGCAGTCGGAGCGGGGTGTAGTGGCCGAGGAGCTCCAGGAGGTGTTTGTGGCGCGGCGGCGGGGCACGGCGGAATCTCTGGCCCAGGAGTTCGTTGAGCGTTACCGGGACCGGTTTAAGCGGGCGGTGGAGGTGTTTGCCCAGGGTCTGGGGGAGGCCCTGACCTACCTGGACTTTCCCGGGGTCCACCAGCGGCACATCAAGAGCACGAATGTGCTGGAGCGGCTTATCCGTGAGGTGAAGCGGCGGACCAGGGTGGTTGGGGTCTTCCCCGGCGAGGGGAGCCTGGTGAATCTGGCCACGGTGGTGATGCTGAGGGCCACGGAGGACTGGGCTTTCCGGCGTTACCTGGACATGGGCCCGCTTTGGGCCGCGGAAGAGAAACCCACAAAAATCGCGACTTGACCATGCATGTGGGATCCCCTCAGCGGATGAGGAACGGCAAGTAAACAGGGATCTGATCATTTACAAACTGCTTGTAGGTCTGCACCTGCCGGTTGATGACGGCCCAGCACAGTACCCCATGTGGGAAAGATAGGCGATGGGGATGTTGCGCTCTAGGCAACTCTGGATCAGTTGGGTTGTGACTTGGGCATGGCCAAAGATCAAAATCTGATCCAAGTGGGGCAATTGAGCCTGTTGAAGAACAGCTCCAGCCCGTTTGACAACCAGGCGTTCCTGGTCGAGGCTGAGGTAGCAATCCTGTTGGGACACATAGAGTGTTCTACCCATGAGGCCACTCCCAGAAGCCTAAAATTGAAGCTGAGGTGGGAACAAAACGGGGTCTTCTTCAAGTTAAAAGTCAGGCCCAAAAATGCTGTAAGGGAAGATGCGAATGGCGAAAAAGCAGAGCAGGGTTTCTGGTGTGGGATCCGTTCGTGACGGTGCGCTCCTGATGAAAGATCTGCAAACCCTGAGACACTACGGCATCCTTGGGGATCTGGTGTATCGTTGGGGCTACTATCTCGGCTCTAGCACCATGACCGAAGTGGAGTTCAACGCCGCCCTCAGCGAGGGGATCCCAAAGCCCAAGAGGTCTTTCAGGCCCAAAAGCCGCGGTTCGGTTGACGCAGACGAGCATGACTCTAGTCAATAATAAGCTCAACTATACTGAAAATAATGTATAATATGTTCAGTACGGATTA
>NZ_JANSIK010000065.1:0-5067 GCF_047462035.1 Synechococcus sp. R5-15
ACGCAGCTCCTCGATTTCCCGCAGACGGGCGGCGTTCTCCTCGGCAGACTGGGCGCGGCTTTCTTGGATGGACTGGCGCAGCTCCTGGACCGATTGGCAGAGCTCCCGGATTTCTCGGCTGTTGGCAGCAGTCTGTTCAGCCGTCCAAGCCAGCAGTTGTTCCACCCGGTCTAAGCGGTCTTGGCTCTGACTATTCACTCCGATGCCTCGCCTTGTGATGCAATCGATAAACTCCATCCGATTATAAGTGAAGTTAAGCTCAGCCAAATAGGATAGGTGGAATGGTTATTCCCAGAGCCGCCGGATTGGAGAGCGATGCAGCAACTGGTGGGCTTCGGCCAGCAACTCCGGGATAGGCAGATGTTCTGGGCAGCGGGGTAAGCAGTCACCGCATTCGGTACAGCGGTCGGCAGGTGACCCCGGAAACCAATGCCCAGCTTGGCCGAACATGTTGTAGCGGTACCGAGCAAACTCCGTCATTTCGTGGGCAATGGCCAAGTTGCGCAACCGCAGCACTTCGGGAATGTGGATCCCTTCTGGGCAGGGCAGGCAGGCGTAGCACTGGGTGCAGCGGCTGGATCCCAAGCGTTCCTGCTCGGCTTGGCGCAACCGCTCCTGAATCTGAGGGCCATCCACCCACCAACGGTCGGGATCCTGTAAAGCCGACAAGGCCACCTGTAGCTCCTCAGGATGAGTGATGCCCAGGCTGAGGGTGTGAACACGGGGATCCGCCAGCAAAAAACGATAGGCAAACTCCAAGGGGCTGAAAGGTGCACAGCACTCCTGCAGGTGTTGGGGCGGGCGATAGAGCATTCCCCCTTTATCGGCAGGAGAAATGATGAACACGCCCATATCTTGCTGGGCAGCCGCTTCTAGGGCCGGTGCATTGCGCTGTTGGAAAAAGTGATGGTGCAAATTAACAAAGTCAAAGCATCCTGTCTGGATGGCCTGCAAAATTAACTCCAGGGATCCATGGGTGGAAAACCCAATGTGGCGCACCCAGCCTTCTTGCTGCATCTGCTTGAGAATCGGCAACCCTTTCTGCAGCACCCACTCCAGATGTTCCGGCAGGTTGATGCCATGAAAGGCAAATTGATCCAGGTAATCCACCCGCAGACGGCGCAGGGATCCCTGAAGCCGCTCTCGCAACCCATCTGTGGGAGTGAGTTTGCTGGTCAGAATCAACTGATGGCGTGAAAAGGGCAGGGTTTGCAAAATCTCGCCCAAGAGCACCTCGGCATGGCCATAAGCCTGAGCCGTTTCGATGTGGTTGATCCCTGCGGCTAGGGCTGCCTCAACGGTTGCCTGAGCTTGATCCCTGGGCACATTGACCAAGCGCATGCTGCCCAGAGAAAAAACCGAGACCAGCTGTTGGGTGCGCCCAAAGCGACGGTAAAGCATTCCGGTTGAGGTAGCACCGGCAACTTCCATCAAGCCACCCCCTGGAAACGAGAAACGGCCTCAGATTGTCGGGTACAGACGGCATTTCCCTCAGGAGGGGTTTTTGCCCAGCAGTTCTGCCGCCAGCAGGATCGCCTGCTTAAGGCTCTCGCATCGGGCCACCCCTTGGCCGGCAATGTCGAAGGCGGTGCCATGATCGGGAGAGGTGCGAACAAAAGGCAGCCCAATTGTCAGGTTAACCGCCCGGTCAAAAGCCAGCATCTTCACCGGGATCAAACCTTGATCATGATAGAGAGCCAAGTAGGCATCTGCCACAGTTGGGGATCCCTGGCCATGCCAGGCTTGCGCGGGAGCCACCCACAGGGTGTCGGGGGGAAGCGGCCCCCAAATTTGGGCGTGGGCATAGGTGCGCAGCAGCTCGGTCAGCCATTCTTTTTCCTCCGATCCCAGTTGCCCCTGTTCGCCGGCATGGGGATTCAGGCCGGCTACTGCAATCACAGGATCCCGGATCCCAAAGGTGTGGCGCAGGGATCCCACCAGCACATTCAGCTTTGTCCGCACCCGCTCTGGGGTCAGCACGGTGGGCACTTGGCCGAGGGGAATATGGGTGGTGGCCAGCAAAACCCGCATCTGCCAACCGCTGTGGGGGGAACGGGCAACAAACATCATCCCGTAGTGCTCAGACCGACTCAGCTGGGCCAAAACTTCTGTTTGACCAGGGAACCGGTAGCCAGCTTGATGCCAGAGATACTTGGCGATGGGCGCTGTCACGATCCCCTGAAACTCCCCCTGCAACGTCCGTTCGACCGCCGTTCTCAGGTAAGCAAAACTAACCGCACCACTGTCGGCATCCCCTTGACCAATACAGCCAGGCTGTAACCGAAAGCCTGTGTCGCATTCCAGCATCGGGATCCCTGCCGGATGGGCCAATGGAGCCGGCGACCGATCTCTCAGCAGGCGATAGGTGGCTTCTAGAACCTGCCGATCCCCTACAACCGTGATGTGGGCGCAAGACTGCACCTCAGGATCCGCCAGCGCCTTGAGCACAATTTCCGGCCCAATTCCCGCGGGATCCCCCAAGGTCAGCGCCAGTTTGGGCCGTGGAATGCTCATGGTGTCTTTTCTTGAGAAGACGGACGATCCCCATGTTCCAGGGGAAAGAGAGTGCTGAGGAAAGCTGTGGGGAAGGTCGCCATCCCTTTGAGCAAGAATTCTGAGCTCAGCCTATCAAGTCAGCTGCAAGGGGATCCATGCCGGCAAAATGGTTTAATGAGGGTTTAGCGATATTGAACCTCTATGGCCGAGACATTCCTTTACAACGCCTTGCGTGCTGCCCTCGACGAAGAAATGGCCCGGGATCCCAACGTATTTGTTTTGGGAGAAGATGTCGGCCATTACGGCGGCTCCTACAAAGTCACCAAAGACCTGTATCGCAAGTACGGGGAGATGCGCCTGCTGGATACCCCCATTTGCGAGAACAGCTTCACCGGCCTGGCCATCGGGGCAGCCATGACCGGCTTGCGCCCGGTGGTGGAAGGGATGAACATGGGCTTTCTGCTGCTGGCCTTCAACCAAATTGCCAACAATGCCGGTATGCTGCGCTACACTTCCGGGGGCAATTTCAAGATCCCGATGGTCATCCGCGGGCCGGGCGGGGTGGGTCGTCAGTTGGGAGCAGAACACTCGCAGCGGCTAGAGGCCTACTTCCAAGCGGTGCCCGGGCTTAAGATCGTGGCCTGTTCAACTCCCTATAATGCCAAGGGCTTGCTCAAGTCCGCCATCCGCGACGACAACCCCGTTCTCTTTTTCGAGCATGTGCTCCTGTACAACTTGAAAGAAGATCTGCCAGAAGAGGAATACCTTTTGCCTCTGGACAAAGCCGAAATCGTCCGATCCGGCTCCGATGTTACCCTGCTCACCTACTCCCGCATGCGCTACCACGTGCTCAAGGCCGTGGACACTTTGGTGCAGCAGGAGATCGACCCTGAGGTGATCGATTTAATCTCGCTGAAACCTTTAGATATGGGAACCATTGCCGCTTCGGTGCGCAAAACCCATCGGGTGATCATTGTTGAGGAAGACATGAAATCGGGTGGCATTGGGGCGGAACTGACAGCTCGCATCATGGAAGAACTGTTCGATGAGCTGGATGCGCCGGTGATGCGTTTGGCTTCGCAGGACATTCCCACCCCCTACAACGGCACGCTGGAGGCGGCCACCATCGTGCAACCTGCAGATATTGTGGCGGCGGTGGAGCGGCTCCTCTACGCGGATTAGAACCCCCAAAAATCCCTACAAAACAGCGCCGAAATCTATCTCCCAGCAACTTGCAAAATCCTCAGGGCAACCTTGCTAAGATTTCCATGGCAGGGATCCGCGAATATGCAAGGCGTACTGCTGATCCTCTACATGTTGGTTGTCAGTGGCCTGATTGCCGTTGTTGGGGATCGGGTGGGCTACCGCATTGGCAAAAAGCGCCTTACCTGGTTTAACCTGCGCCCCCGCCATACCGCCATTCTGGTGGCCGTGGTGACCGGCGTGAGCATCTCCGCCCTGACCTTGGGCACACTGCTGCTCCTCAACCGCTCTCTGTCGGAGGCCCTGTTCAGCTACACCAACCAAATTGCCCAGGCGGAGCAAGAGCTGCGGGCCCTCAACCGCCAGAAAGCCCTCTTGGAAGCGGAAAATGCCGCTCTCAGGGTTGAGCGAGACCACCTCAAGGTGGATCTGGATCAATTTCGCACCCAGCAGTCGGCAGCCCAAACCCGCCTGAGCGAAGTGCGCGATCAGCTGGCAGTGGCGCTGCAGGAGCGGCAGGAGGCGGAGGCCAAGCTGGCGGCAGCCAACGAGCAACTGGCCAAGGTGCAGCCCAGTTTGGATCGAGCCCATGCCGAGTTGGAGGCAGTGAAGGCAGAGGTGGAGTCGGCCCGCCAGGTGATCGCCACCCTGGAGTCGCAAAAACAAGCCCTGCAACTGGATCGGGATCAGCTGGAGCGCTCCCTGGATGTGGTGCAGGCGGCCTTAACCCAACTGGAGAACCAGAAAAACCAGCTTGAGCAGGAGATCGAGCAGCTCAACCAATTGGCGGTGCGGCTGCGGCGGGGGGAACTGGCCATCTTGGCGGGGGAAGTTTTGGCAACAGGAGTTGTGGAGGCTCCAAGAGGGGCAAAACCAGAGGCGATCCGGCGGCAGTTTGAGCACCTTTTGGCCCAGGCGGAACAGCGGGCCCTTGCCCTTGGATCCCAGCCCATGCCCCCTCTGGAAAACGCGATCTTGATCCGCCGCGAGGATGCCGATCAAGCCTTGGAGAAGTTGCAAGAGCCCGGTAGCTGGGCGGTGCGCATTCTCTCTGTTACCAACCGGCTCAAGGGGGAGCCTGTGCCTGTGCTCGTGCAGATTTACCCCAACCAGCGGATTTTCGCCAAGGGATCCGTGCTGGCCCACGGGGTGATTCAACCGGGTTTGAGCGAAAATCAGATCCAACAGCAACTGCTGGGGCTGCTGAACCAGGCCAATCAGCGCTCGCAGGAGGAGGGGCTCCTCTCGGATCCCATCACCGGCACCGTTGGGGAGTTCTCCCAGGTCAAGTTTCTGGAGGTTGTGCAGCATCTCCGCCAGAGCACCACCCCTCTGGATGTGAAGCTAGTTGCCGACACCGACATCTAC
>NZ_JANSIK010000066.1:0-12257 GCF_047462035.1 Synechococcus sp. R5-15
CTCAAAGCTTTGCGGGATACCGCCATTCTGTTTGGAAACAAACAGAATGCTATCGCTGCATAGTTGAACAATGATGTTCAGCAGTGTTCAGCGTAAATGTATCAGGCCTTCAATCTTCGGAAAGTAAGCCGATGGGTACACCTGCACAGCCAAGATGGGATCCTAGATTCACAGTCTTCCCCAGAACTCCAGATGACAACTCCCCCCGAAAAGCCTGATCCCAAAATGAAATCGGGATCCCTGCCCTCTGCCCTGCGATCCGGGCTGAACATTGCCCTGTTCCTATTCTTGGTGGTGCTGGTTTCCTACTTGGGTCTTAACTTCGTGCTGGCCTTGGTGGACAAGCTCAGGTGACCACTCCGTAAACCGATCCCCCGGCGTCACCCCGTTGCTGCTGGCCCGGATTTGCCAATGGCCCTTTGTCGCCAAGGGCAGGAAAGATACACTGGATTTACAGGACTTAACACCTTCTCTCAGTTGCCCCCTTGCCACCATGAGCCCCCTCTTTTGGTTGAGGCTGCCCTCTTTCTCCTGGCCTTCGCCGGGATCCCTTAAGCTTTATTCCAGATCCTACTCTGGATCTCAACCAGGGCCGACCCTAGCCCGCCGGGATCCTTCCTGGAAGCGTTGGCTGCGCTATCTTTATCTGCGCCTGTTGCGGCTGCAATCGTCGCCGAAAGAAATTGCCCGCGGCTTGGCGGTAGGGGTTTTTGCCGGCTGTTTCCCCATCTTCGGCTTTCAAACGTTGGCCGCTCTGGTGTTGGCTGTTCCGTTTCGGGGCAACAAGCTGGCGGCGGCGGCAGGGACCTGGGTGAGTAACCCCTTCACCTATGTGCCCATCTATGCATTCAACTACCAGGTGGGAGAATGGCTACTGGGATCCCGAACTGTCCTTCCCACCACAGAGCTGGTGGCGGCCACTTGGCAAAACTGGATGCAGTGGGGCTTGGAGATGTCGGGCACGCTGTTTGTCGGCTGTGCATTTGTCGGTTTTTGGGGATCCCTCGTCAGCTATTTTCTGGGGCTGTGGTTGGTGCAGCGGATTCGTCGGCGGCAGAAAATGGCCGGCAGGGGTCTGTGAATAGGCGCAAGGCGATTCAGAATCCCAACTGAGAACCCAATCCTGGACAGTCTGCAGGTGCAGAGATCCATCCGTTTTCACAGAGCTTTTCACAGATAAGGTCTCATGATGGAAGACATGCGAGCGTTGTTGACAGACCTCAGCCGTCGCTCCCAGCGATGGGGGGAGCAGTTGGGATCCGCTTTGCAGACGGGTATGAACCAGCTCACGCAAGCCCCTCAGCCCATTGTGTTGCTCTCTTCGCGGGAACTGGAGAAAATGCGGCGGGCTTGTCGCCTGGCGGCAGATCTGCTCAAGCACTTGGAGCCGATGGTGCGGCCAGGGGTCACCACCCAAGAGCTCAACGACGAGGCCGAGCGGTGGACGCGGGCGCATGGGGCCAGAAGCGCCCCTTTGGGCTACCATGGCTTTCCCAAATCCATCTGCACCAGCGTCAACCACGTGGTCTGCCACGGCATTCCCAGCCCCAAGCAGATCCTGCGAGAAGGCGACATCATCAACATCGATGTCACCCCGGTTTTGGATGGCTACCACGGCGATACCTCCAAAACCTTCTTTGTCGGGCAGCCTTCTGAGCGGGCGCGGCGCCTGGTGGAGGTGACCGAAGAATGTCTGCGGCGGGGCATTGCTGCTGTAAAGCCGGGGGGGAGAGTCGGCGACATTGGCGCTGCCATCCAAGAATATGCCGAGGCCCAGGGCTACAGCGTGGTGCGCGATTTTGTCGGGCATGGGGTGGGACGGCAATTCCACACGGCCCCCCAGATCCCCCACTACGGCGAGCGAGGAAAAGGGGAGAAACTCCGCCCCGGCATGGTGTTCACCATCGAGCCGATGATCAACGAGGGCACCTGGGAGGTGAAGGTGCTCTCCGACGGGTGGACGGCGGTAACTTTAGATGGCAAGCTCTCGGCGCAATTTGAACATACGGTCGCCGTTACCGAAACCGGTGTAGAGATCTTGACCCTGCCTTCCCAAAGCCCCTGAGCCGATCATGAACAGCGCCCCCGCTCTCCGCCTGCGCCTCTCCTCCGAGAACCTGCTGCTGCTGCTGGCGGCGGCAGTGGGGTTGGGCACGGGGCTATCGGTGGTTGGATTTCGCTACTTGATTGGCTGGTGGCGCTATCTGCTGCAGGACACCCTCGTGGATGGCCTCGGCAGGGCTGCAGAACACTATGGCCTGTGGCTGCTGGGATCCTGGCCGCTGGCTTTGGCGCCGGTGTTGGGGGGCCTGCTGATCGGCGCTTTGGGGGCAGTTGTGCCCTTTCCCAACTTGAGCCTCTCCAGCTTGGTGAGTCCTGCTCGTCCTTTGGCACTTCAGCCCTGGTGGATCCCGCTCAAGCTCCTGGCGGCTGCCATCTCGTTGGGTGCGGGAGCTTCCCTTGGCCCTGAGGCCCCCAGTGTGGAAAGTGGCGCTTTGCTGGGATCCCTGCTGGGGCAAAACCTACGCCTCTCGCGGGAGCGGGTGCAACTGTTGATGGCTGCCGGAGCAGCGGCTGGCCTGGCGGCAGGGTTTAACGCGCCCATTGCCGGGGTGTTTTTGGCGCTGGAGCTGGCTTTGGCCCGCACCTTCACCACTTCTGCTGTCAGTGTGGTGGTGTTGGCGGCGGTGGTCTCCGCCTTGATCGCCCAGGTGGGGTTGGGGGCACAACCCGCTTTTCTTTTGCCCACCATCACCCAGCCGGCTTTTGTCTTGCCGGACTACGAGATCCACAGCTTGCTGGAGGTACCTCTGTATCTCGGCTTGGGCTTTTTGGCCAGCCTGGTTTCTATGGCCTTCAGCTACACCCTGGAGTGGGGCAAGCACCTGTTCAACAGTGGCCCCCTGGCGGCCTGGCCAGCTTGGAGCAAGCCCATTTTGGGGGGCGGGATCCTGGGCTGCGCAGGTTTGGGTATCCCATTGGCGTTGGGGGTGGGCTATGAAACCATTGAGTCGATTCTGCAGGCCGTTCCCTTTTCTCTTGGCCATCTGGGCCTGCTCCTATTGGGCAAGCTGTTGCTGAGCGCTTTGAGCCTGGGCAGCGGCTTTGTGGGGGGAACCTTTGCCCCGGCTTTGTTCATGGGGGCAGTGCTGGGGGCAGGCTACGGTCAGGTGCTATCTCAAGCTTTGCCCTTGATTGCCTTGTCTCCCCCTGCTGCCTACGCCATGGTGGGCATGGCGGCGGTGTTGGCGGCCAGCGTGCGGGCTCCGCTAACGGCCATCTTGCTGCTGTTTGAGATGACGCGGGACTATCACATTGCGCTGCCGGTGATGGCGGCAGTGGGTTTGAGCATCTGGCTGACGGAGCAGTTGCATTCGCCGGCCATCTACCCTTCCGCCCGTCGTTCTCGCCACGCAACGCTTGACGGAGTCCTTGGGCAGGAGCCTAGAGAGCTGACGGTGCAAGAGGTGATGGTGCCCCCATCTCTTTTGCTTCGGCAAGACACACCGCTGCGAGAAGCTCTGGAGAGTTTGCTGCAGCAAAAGTGCCATAGCGCGTTGGTGGTGGACGGACAGGAGCGGCTGCGGGGCATTCTCACCCTGGAAGACCTGGAGCGGGCCTTGGCCCATAAGGAGGCGGCGGAGTTGGCGGAGCTAACCGTACAGGAGGTCAGCCAATCTCCGGTTCTCACCACCTTCCCCGATGAGGCGGTAGCGGTGGCAGCTGAGCCGATGTACGAATACGATTTGCGCCAATTGCCAGTGGTCTCGCGGGAAGACCCGGAGCAGATCGTCGGCCTGTTGGATCGAGAGCGGGTGCTGCTCTCCCAAGAGATTCAATCGGTGCGGCAAGCCCTGGAGTTGGAAGTTCCCCCAGCAGAGAGAGACGCCGGCAGGAACGGACAAGAGGGGATCCCAGATGCTTCTACTGCGCCCGCAGAATAGAGCCCTGCTGTCGGGATCAACGCTGCCGCCCAGAGGGGCAGGTGGGACGCAGCGGGCAGCGGCCACATTCGGGCATACGGGCCTTGCAAATGCGCTTGCCCAACCGGATGAAGTTGACATGCAGGGAATAGGCTTTGCCCCTGGGGATCTGAGGGGAAAGCTGAGCAAAAGTGTCGTCGGGATGTTTGGCCCGCACCAAGCCCAGACGGTTGGCCACTCGATGCACATGGGTATCCACCGGGCAGAGATCCCGACCCAGCCCGAACAACAACACACAGGTGGCGGTCTTCAGCCCTACCCCTTTCAGGGAGAGCAAAAAATCGAGGGCGCCAGCATCGTCTAGCTCTCTTAGAAAGTCCAGACTCAGGGATCCCTGTCGTTCTTGAATGGCAGCCAGGATCTCCTGAATTCGGACTGCCTTGAGGTGGGCTAAGCCGCCGGAGCGGATCACCTGGGCCAGATCTGCCGGGTCGGCAGCCAAGACCGCTTCCCAAGAGGGAAAGGCGGCTTTGAGGGCGCGGAAGGCACGGCTGCTGTTGGCATCGGTGGTGTTCTGGGAAAGGATCGTGCCCACCAACTCGTCCAGGAGATCCGGGCGGGGGGAAAGCCCATCGGGAGCCTGCTGAGGGATCCCAAAGCACTGCTCTAGCCGCATCAACAGCGATTCCATCCTGTCGGCGGGCGGGAGTTCTGCCAGCAGGGTTGGGGACTCCGCCGCTTTGGCGGGCACAGGCGGGCGTTGGGAAAGGCTGTCCAATCTTGGCTGTACCACGGCTTAACGGGCAGAACTCTGGCGGATCTCCTGCAACAGACGGGCGATGGCCTTGCTGGCATTGGGGGGAGCTGTGGCTTGCAAGTGGGCGGCCATTTGGGCAACCACCTGCGGCTGAGCCAACCAGGTCAACACCGTTTGCCGCAGCAAGTCCAGATTCTCTTCGGATTCTCGCATGACCACCCCCCCACCGCGCCCCACGAAGGCCAGAGCATTCTGATACTGATGATCCTCAGCGGCAAAGGGATAGGGGATCAAAATGGCTGGGGTGGCGGTGGTCAGCAACTCCGCCAGGCTCATGGCTCCGGCGCGGCTAATGGCAAAGTTGGCCCGCTGCAGCAGGGCAGCTACATCTCGACGGAAAGGAAAGGGCCGGTAGCGGGGATGGCTGGGGATCCTGGCTTCCGGATCTTGAGCTTCGCTGCCGCCGGTCAAATGCACAATCCAGGCCCCCGCCTCCAACCAAGCTTCGGCACAGGCGGCCACCATGCGGTTGAGGCCCCGCGCCCCCTGGCTACCCCCCATGACCACAATGAGGGGATCCCCGTCGGGAATGGGGAGGTCGGCAGGGAAAGGCTGGGGCGTGTAGAACTCGGCCCGCACCGGCGTACCCACCACTTGGGCAGCCACCCCTGGCAAATGCTCTGCCGTCTCTGCCATGCCCAGCGCCACCACCTGACAAAATCTCCCCAACCAACGGGTCACTTTGCCCGGGATCCGATTGGACTCGTGCAGCAACACCGGCACCCCCAGCGAACGGGCGGCCAAAATGGCCGGAGCGGCAATGTACCCACCGGTGGTCAGAACAACGTCAAACCGTCCCGACATAAGGAGTCGGCGCACTTGTAGGGTCGCACGGGCCAGTTGGGCCAAGGCCTGCAGCCTGTGGAGAGGGGATCCCTGCCAGCCCGACATGACGACCCGGTGCAAGGGATACCGCTCCCGCACCAGCTTCCCTTCCATCCGATCCGGCACCCCCAGCCATTCGATCTGCCAGTCAGGCAACTGCTCGGCAACGGCCAAGGCCGGAAAAATGTGGCCACCAGTGCCGCTGGCAGCAACCAGCAGCCGAGGGCGTGAAGCTGGATCCTTGGCGCGTGTGTCCACCCGTGTGCCGATTAGGGATCCCTAAGATCTGAATCTAGATCTTCAGGAGTTGTTGGAGCTGACATAGCGCAAGAGGGTGCCCCGCTGCCCCAGAATAAACCCTTGCTCGGGGCCGAAAAACTCAATGCTGTAGAAGTTGGCGGGGATGTTGCTGAGTTTCTTGGCCTGTTCCCAGGTTTTGCCACCATCAGGGCTGTGGATCAGGGTAGCGCCACCCCCCACCACCCACAGGTCGTGGTCGTTCTGGTAGGCGGCATTGAGGTAGCCAAAGCTGAGGGCCCGCCCTGGACGCAGCGGTGACGACCACTGGCCGGAGGTGAAGTCATCGGTAAAGGCGATCTCCGCCCCTTGGTTCAATTTCCAAGCGCTGCCGTGGGGGCCAAAGCCCATGTTTTGAATGCGGCGGGAGCTTTCCCGCGGGTAGGGCTTCCAGGTGCGACTTTCAGGAGTGTACAGAAAGTAGAAGCTGCCCCGCGACGACACCGCCAGATATTCGCCTTCAGGGCCGCGGGCAATGTTTTTGATGGCCCCAATCGGCTCATCCACTTGGGCATGCCAGGTCTGACCGCCATCTTCGGTGCGGTAGATGGCCCCCACATTGGTCACCATTTCGGCGGCGCCAGGGCCCAGAGCCTGGATCAAGAGCGGCTCCCCTGGCAGTTGGTTGTTGAGGCGGATGGAAGTCCAGTCGGATCCCTCGTTCAGGGTGTGGAGGAGGATCTTCGGCTGCCCGGCCACCCAGCCTTCTGCCCCAGCAAAGCTAATGGAGGCCAGGTAGGCTTCCGGCTCCAGACCCGGCAGCTCCCGCACCTGCCAGTGCAGACCCCCATCGCGGGATTCCAGCAGCGTCGCCTTGTCTCCCACCAACCAGCCATGGGAAGGGGTGGTGCCGGTGAAGGCAATGTCCAGCAGAATGTTCTGGGTGGGCACTTCCACCTGCTCCCAGGGCACCACCCGCATGTTGGGCATCCGCGCCGCCATCAGCAGCACCGAGACAGCAACCAGCAGCACCAGCCTCAGGGGTTTGAACATCTTGACCCTCACTCGACGAAATAAAAACTCATCAAAAATAAAAATCCCAGCGCCAGTCCCAAGAAGATCAGCAGGTTCTTTTGAGCAGGGGTCATCACGTTCACCCCCAGGCCGTAGCGCAAGTTCTCTTGAAAACCGGAAGGCTTGCCCTTGGCGCCCACTGCTTGGAACGAGCGCTTACCGGCTCGGCACACCGGACATTTCCAATCGGCTGGCAATTCCTCAAACGGTACGCCCGCCGGGATCCGATTGAGCTGATCCCCCTTGGCCGGTTCGTAAACATAGCCACAAGAACGACATTCGTAGCGCTGCATCCGCAGGGGATCGCTGAGCTGCGCATCGGTTTCATCTTCCGGCAACTCAATGAGCCTCGGTGTCTTGGGAGAACGGGGTTGAACACCGGGATCCGGTTGCGAGCCATTCATGGTCAGGGAGCCATCCGCATCGTCGATCCTATTATGAGAGGAATTGTTACAAAAATCTACTCAGACCCTTTCTTGTTGCTCAGGGGGATCCCGCACCAGCCTGGGATGCCGACCTGAAGAGACTTATCCGGTGGACACAGGGATCCACCAGGGGGATCCTATGTTATGTTTTGGCTATCCTGCCCTCAGTGTTGTGCAAGCGGGTGCCTTTCATGACCACGCCCCCTCGCCGACCAGCCCTCAATCACGTGCTGATCGTCAAGGATCGTCATGGGCCAAAAGCCTACTGGTTGACGGCTGAGCTCTACTCCTTAGGCCGGGATCCACGCAACAGCATTCGCATTGACTCCCAGTACGCCTCTCGCTACCACGCCATTTTGGTCAAAACAGAATCCCCCTCTTCTCCCGATGGGTTCACTTACCAAATCATCGACGGAGACATTCAGGGCACCCCCAGCACCAACGGCCTTTACGTGCGTGGGCAACGGGTGGAATTTCGGGATCTTGAGGACGGGGACGAGATTCAGTTTGGCAACGATGCCACTGCTACCTACTCGGTGCAAAACAAGGATCTGGATGAAATCCTGGCTACTTTTGAAAACACCCAGATCGTTGAGCTCTGAGAGGCTGCTTTCCCTGTTGAGTTTTGGCCTGTGGGGGATCCCCCTGTCCCCACGTGGGTTGAGGGGTTAACCGGCGCTCGGAGAAGGGATCCCGTCGCCGTATTTCTGGGATCGCTTGCTGGTAAACTGTGTCATACGAAAAAACAAAGCTGGGATCCCTGCTGTTTTATTGGGCTTTCTGCTTGCGGGATCCCTTACTTCTGTTGTCTCTAAGGGAGGATCCATCTTGCGCCCCATCCTCATCGCCGGCAACTGGAAAATGCACAAGACTCAGGCTGAGGCTCGCGAGTTTCTGCAAGAGCTGGGCCTGGCCCTACAATCATCGCCGTCAGGGTCAGCATCCCAGCGGCAGATCATCCTATGTGTGCCCTTTACAGACCTGGCGGTGGTGGCAGAGCAAAGCCGCGGATCCGACATAGCCGTGGGAGCACAAAACCTACATTGGGAGGATCAGGGAGCTTTTACCGGGGAAATTTCCGGCCCCATGCTGGCGGAATTGGGGGTGCGCTACGTCATCGTCGGCCACAGCGAACGGCGGCAGTACTTCGGCGAGACGGACGAAACCGTCAATCGGCGTCTGGCAGCCGCCCAGCGGCACGGCCTTACCCCCATCCTCTGTGTGGGAGAAAGCCAGCAGCAGCGGGAGCAAGGCTTGACCGAGTCTTGGATTGTGGGGCAGTTGGATCGCGCCTTGCAAGGGATCGATCTGGAGAACTTGGTGATTGCCTATGAGCCCATTTGGGCCATCGGCACCGGCCATACTTGCGCAGCCCAAGAGGCCAACCGGGTCATCGGCTTGATCCGGCAACACTTGGGCAATGCCCAACTGCCCATTTTGTATGGCGGCTCGGTGAAGGCCGGCAACATCGACGAGCTGATGGCCCAGCCTGAGATCGACGGCGTGTTGGTGGGAGGGGCCAGCCTAGACCCCCAAGAGTTTGCCCGCATCGTCAACTTTCAGGCCCTAGCTCCCGCCTAGGCCGCTAGCGGGATTGTCCCCACAACAAGGCCACCGGGAAGGATTTCAAGACAACGCCCACCGGCAAGGTTTCGCCGGCAGGGATCCTTTCCTGGGTTAGCCCGTTCACCCAGTCCAGCCGCTTCCAACGCGGCAGATGAATTTCGGTATCTGCCCAAACGGATTCTCCCAGAGGATCTTGGGTTTCGTCGATCAACTTTGTTAAAAAACGCGGCACTACCGTGAGCAATACCTGCTTACTGTGCTGACGGGCAAAAGCCACAACATGGTCAGCATGGGATCCGCTGATTTGCAGAGGAATGTAGCTGCCCTCGAGAAACAATTGGGGCTGTTCCTGGCGGGCCTTGAGCACGTGGTAAATCAGAAACAGCTTAATGCGTCCGTCGCTGCGGTGCAGGAGCAAATCCGCGATGAGTTGGAGAGGATCCTGTTTAACCCGCCGCTGAATTTCTTCCAAATAGGCGAGGCGACGGGAAAAATCCACAGGCCGACGATTGTCGGGATCCACCATGCTCAAATCCCACAGCTCCGTGCCTTGGTAAATATCCGGGATCCCAGGGCTGGTCAGTTTGATCAGCGTCTGCGAGAGGGAATTAAAAATGCCAAAGTGGGCAACTTTCCGTTGGAAAGGCAAAAAGGACTCCAAAAAGGGGTTAGGGCCTTGAAGGATCCGTTCGATAAAAGCGGTAGTGGCTTCTTCGTATTCGGTATCGGGGCGAAGCCAAGCGGTGTGGACCTTAGCTTCCCGCACTGCTTTGATGGCATAGTCTTTGACCCGCTGTACGAACTGGGGCACCTCTTCCGGTTGGAAGGGATAAGAGCCGAGCAAAGTTTGGTAGAGCAAATACTCGTCATTGCGATCCGGCAGTTCCGAGCGCTTAGCTTGTTTGCTGCGGACTTTGTAGCCGAGGTTCAGCTCATGCCAAAGATTGATGTGCTTTTCCCACTCGGCGGGGATTTCAGAAAGCACATTCAGCCGGGCCCGCACATCTTCGCCACGCTTGGTGTCGTGGGTGGCAGAAGCATTCATGGACAGAGGCCACCGAGCTGCCCGCTCTTGATTAAAGCGGTGAAACTCTTGCACCGAAAGGCCAAAGCGACAGGGATCCCCGCCGACTTCATTGAGAGATAAAAGGCGGTTGTACACATAAAAAGCAGTATCTTCCACCCCTTTGGCCATGAGAGGGCCGGCCAACTGCTGCAAGCGCATGGCAAAATAGATCTGCTCATGTTTCTCTTGGTCTGATAAATTGTCCAGAGACTCCAGGCAGAGAAAGCGCTGAATAAAATTCAGCTCATTCACCAAAACGGGCAGGTTCTCCTTGGCCTTCTCCACGGCTTGACAAATTACCTGTTGACCTTCTGGACTGAGGATCCCTTCGTGGATATAGACGCGGTAGACCGGAAAGCACACCAAAACTTCTACCAAAGCTCGACGTAAGCTGTAGAGGGTAAAGTCATTGGCATAGCGATGATGGCTGGTGATCTGCTTGAGCAAAAAAGCAAGGTTATCCATATCTCCTGACAGGTTGCGCTCGATGATCAGGCGTTTTTTATCTTCGATAACCTGCTCTGGGGAATGCCGTAGATTTGTGAAATTTTGATAGAGAGAGTCAAAAGCCTCTGCATTTTCTTCTTGACAAAAGATGCCGTTGAGCTTAGCCAAAAAATCGTAACCCGTTGTGCCCTGAACTGGCCAGCTTTGGGGCAGACTTTCATTAGCCTCTAGTATTTTCTCTACCACGATGTAAAGATTTGGGCAGCGTTCCCGCAGGCGATGGAGATACTCTTCGGGATTGAACAAGCCATCGATATGATCGATGCGCAAACCATTAAATCGTCCCTGTTCTGCAAGCTTAAAGATAAGCTGATGGGTTTTGCGAAACACCTCGCGATCTTCCACCCGCAGTGAGATCAGCTCGTTAATGGTAAAGAAACGACGATAATTGATCTCCTCAGCACCCACTTTCCAGAAGGAAAGGCGGAAATGTTGCCGCGCCAGAAGACTATCCAGCAGGTCAAAGCTTGACGGATCCCCTGGCTTGCCGTTAAAGATGTCAATGTTCTCGTCAAAAAAGCTCTGGATAGGTTGGCTAGAAGTGTAGAGTTCCCACAACGAATGCTTGGCAAAGCTAATTTGATCAGTGCGCTCTAGGAGATCTTCCTTGCTGGGAATGAATTTCAGGCTGAAGAGGATCCCGAGTAACTTGACGTAGTCGGGATGGCTGCGTCCCAATTTTCGCCGCAGCTTGCTCAGGTTGTAGGTAAAAACATCCGCATAGGTGTCAATATTGAGGGGGAACCTCAAGTTGTAGTAGTTAATACTTAGGCCATCGGCATCATAACGAAGCTGGATTTGACCCGACTCCAAACATTTGTCGTAGAAATCTCCCAAGAAAGGGGCTAAGATTCTGCCTTTGATCCCCAGGTAAGAGTGATTCCAATTCACATCAAAGTAGTCAACAAAATCTGAGTTGGGGCCACTCTCCAGAACATCCATGAGCATCTGGTTCTGGCCATCGTAGGCCATGTGATTGGGCACAATGTCCTGGATCCAGCCTATTCCCTGCTGATTGAGGGCTTCCCACAAGAGCTCAAACTTTTCGCTTCCCCCCAGTTCCTGGTTAATCTGCCTGGGATCCACCACGTCGTAGCCGTGGGTGCTGCCTTTGCGGGCCTGAAAGATAGGAGAGGCATACAAGTCACTGATGCCCAGCAACTTCAGGTAGGGAACAATCTGTCGTGCTGCGTCGAAGTCAAACCCAGCATGAAACTGAATGCGATAGGTGGAAGTCGGGATCCGCATGATGACCTTAGAACAATGACAAAGAAGCCGAGCTTGCCAACGGCATAGGGTCAAGAGAACAGATGTATCTAGGGTAGCGGCTAAGATCAAGGAGTCCTGCAGGGGAGAGGCGAGGTTAGTGAACTTGTCAAGGCCACAGAGGAGCGCTTCACCCCCGGTAAGGGGGCCGGCAAGGATGGCGAGGTGGGCAGGGATCCTGCTCGTGGGTGGGCTGATGGGGAGTTGGCGGAGTGAGGCAACCTGGGCAGAAAGCGAGTTTCGGGTGGGGAGTGAGCTGGTTTTGACCCTGCGCACCCCCGATGCCCCCGCTCGCCTCCGTCTGCTGAAGCAACGGTTGGAAGAGATTTTGCTACAGGCCAGCAGCCCTCAGGTGCAGGTCAGTCTGGATATCCCCAGTCCCAATCCCTCGACGACCGGCAGCGGGGATCCCCCAGCTCAAGCCGCTCGGATTCTTTTGAACCAGCAACTGCTGTTGGAGCATGCCTCTAACCCCCAAAAACCTGAACTTTGCTGAATTTACTGAGCTTTAGGCGGTTTGGCAAAAGTCATTGAGAGGGATATAGTAGACC
>NZ_JANSIK010000067.1:0-513 GCF_047462035.1 Synechococcus sp. R5-15
TTGCTAACGAACACTGCTCGTTCACGGGCTCAGGAAAGATGGCATACCATCTGTCTTTCACCCGCATTAGTTCAGTCCCACGTGCCCATTCTCTGGGCATCTCCTCGGATGCACGAAACGCCAAACCTCGGGTGAGTTTCGGATACCACGTTCCATTGCGAAAGTTGCCGGCGTTGAACTGCAGTGTATGTGACCTGTCCCGCACACCGCGAAACCTCGCGTCCTTACTCCGGCGAAACGCCAGCCACGCCTCGACGACCGCGTTCTGCTTGATGTGGCAGGGGGCGTCCTTTACCCACTCGGGCAGGTCGGAGCGCAGGATGATGTCCCGCAGCTTTCTGGCCGTTTTTGGGGCACCATGCTGACGCTGATAGGCAATCGCTTGGTTGTAGCAGTACCGGCACGCCGCTTGCCACCGCTTCCAAACTTTAGCCAGCGCTGGCTCCGGATAAATCCGTATCTTTCTCGATTGCAGCCCGGTATTTTCTGAGTCCGTAGAGCCGACTGCTGAAG
>NZ_JANSIK010000068.1:0-1691 GCF_047462035.1 Synechococcus sp. R5-15
TTTGCCAAACCGCCTAAAGCTCAGTAAATTCAGCAAAGTTCAGGGTTTTGGGGGTTAGAGGCATGCTCTTTCTATTGGGTCGACTCAGAACTGCCATGGTACCAACAGGATCCTACCAACCCCGGGATTAGCCCAGAGGTTGAAAACCCGCTCAGGGAGTGGGGTTATCGTTTTGCCTCTCGACCGTCTGGGGCCGGTTCACCTGAGCATAAATCTCTGCTTGCTGCTGGATTTGCTCCCGGACTTGGGGTGGGGCCAACCGCGCTGCTTGCTCAAACAACTCAGGCGCTTTTGCCCGTAGGTTTTCATCGGTGGCGGAGCTGAGGGCTATGGCTTTGCCCAACACGGGGGTGAAATCACTGGGATCCGCCGCGATTAACTCGTCGTAGAGGGCTATGGCTTTTTCGGTCTGGTTGTTGCGGGCGTAGACAAAGGCCAAGCGCAAACGTACATCATTATCTTCCGGCACTTCTTCAAGATGCTTCTCCAGCAGGGCAATGGCCTCAGAGGTGCGGCCCAGGGTTAGCTGCACATCCACCAACTGCTGCAGCACCTGGCCATCTTTGGGATCCCCCTCGTAAAGGATCTGGAGCTGTTCTAATGCCCCTTCAAAATCCCCCGTATCCTGCTGGATTTCGGCCAAAAAGGCTCTCAGTTGCCGATTTTCGGGCTCCAGTTCCACCAGCTTCTTCAGCGGCTCAATGGCCCCTTGCGGCTCGTTCAATTGCAGTTGGGTGTCGATCAACCCCCGCAGGGCAATGGGGTTATCCGGCTCCCGCTCCAGCACGACGCGATAGCCGTCTGCCTGGGCCCGCAGTTGCTCGGTTACCAGGCTGGCCTCTGGAGATTTGGAAGGCCCGAGGGCCTGGAATAGCGGGCCAAAGGAGAAGCCCAAGAAAGTTACCGTGCCCACCACCAGCAGCAAAATGTTGAGGAGCTTGCGGGCTGGGGATTCTTGGGGTTTGGACTGAGGCATAAAGGGCTCGCGCAGAAGACTCCTCTGTACTCTATCATCGGCGCCGGGGCAGGCTGCGGGGTGAGGTTACCCAATACCCAAAACTTTTGAAAACAGCATCCAAGGGGAGGGCAATGCCGTACTGAATTTAGGTAGTGCTGAATCTTTTTGCCACCCCTCACTCCCTCTTAACCATGCGGATCACCTGTTACCCCGACAACCTCACCTTGGAAGCCAATCCCCTGCTCACGGTTCTGGAAAATCTGCTCAAGGCGGGGGTGCGCCATGTCCATGCCTGTGGGGGCAATGCCGCCTGCTCCACCTGTCGCATCCTGATTTTGGAAGGCAGCCAAAACTGCCGCAGCATGACTCCTGCCGAGAAGAAGTTAGCTCAACGGCTAGACCTTCCTGTACATATTCGTCTGGCCTGTCAAACCCGCATCACTGGAGATGTCACCCTGCAACGGCTGGTGATCGATAAAGCAGATGTGGAAGTAGCTCAACATCAATTGCAGGCCCATTCGGTCGGCAGCCAAGTCACCGCCGCCATTCTCAGCGCTTCCCTGCGGGGGACGGCCAACTTCGACGAGGAGAACTTTCCCTACGATGTTGTCTACACCTTGGGTCGCTACTTCGCCCAAATGGGGGCCTTGGTGCAGCAATATGGGGGAGCATGCCTCTAACCCCCAAAACCCTGAACTTTGCTGAATTTACTGAGCTTTAGGCGGTTTGGCAA
>NZ_JANSIK010000069.1:0-15298 GCF_047462035.1 Synechococcus sp. R5-15
GGGGTGGTTTACAGCACCCCCAATCGACCGTTACCAGTGCCTTAAACAACCGTTTCTGGTGTCCGCAGTATTATTATAGCGTTCCTCCATTATAGCATTCCTCCCGACACCGACCCTACGGGTACAGTGCGGGGCTCCTGCAATTTCTAGCTGAAGTGGCTCTTGCAGGTTTAGAGTGGCGATTGACTTGTAGTTGTGGCCATACTGGAGGGATGGCGTAAAGAACTGTAACCTCAGCAGTACACCAGAGTCATCTTGAAGTGCAGTGATGAAGTGCAGTGAAATAGTGCAGTAAAATTGTCTCTAAGGCGTTCTTTGTTCTTTGTGTTGGTTCTAGCTCCCCTTTCTCCTTAAAAAAAGAGGAGTTGTGAGTGAGAGAAAACCTACCCAAACATTACCTATGGTCAAAACAATCTTCAAGACAATCTCCTCTTCCACCCTGGGGTCGATGATGTTGCCTTTCTCCTGCCGCCAGCTTTGGATAACTGCCTTTCCCGCGTTGGCTGGAGTTACGGTGGCTATTGGCGGCCTTGGGGCGGGAGGATCCCTGTGGCAGGCGGGAGCAGCAGGTTTGGCTACGGGGATGACGGGCTATGTGGCTTCTGCTCTATCTGGAAGCGAGGCCAAAGCCAAAATCCAGCTTCTAGAGCACCTCAAAAATCAGCAGAAGCAAAACGAAATCACTCCTTCAGACCTACAGCAACTGCAAAGCGAACTGGCCAACCTGCGTGCTGCCCTTGAAGATTGGGCAAAAGTCCAGCAGAAGGGGGTGGCTGCTGCCCAACCTTATGATGAGGCTCGTTCGCAAGCTCAAACTGCTCAGCTCCATTTTGAGGAGATAGAGACCCAGATCCAATCTCAAAAAGAACGGCTTTCTCAGTTACGCGCAGAAGAGCAAAGTCTGAAAGCCTCGATTGGAGATTTACAAGCCAAGGAACAGAAACTCATTCAGTCCCTTAAGGAGGGCATAGCCAAGGTAGAACAACTCCAATCAAAACAGAATCTCCTCAAGCAAGATATTGCCCGCTTAACCCAGGCTTGTCGGTCAACAGGCTCTAGTAACTCCATTAAACGGTCACCTATGCCTGCGAAAGGATCTTCAGACGTATCTCTTGGCTCGGCCCGCATGACCAAAACTGCCGCCGGCGTCGCATGGGCCGACAAATATGACGAAGTCCTTGCAACCCTCGAGGAGCGAATCGACAACCTGGAAGATAGCGCCAGAGCAATGGCAGAACTGGCATCGATGGAAGGCAACGGTAGCCGGTAGGGGCAGACATCCCATCCCAATAGCACCGAAACGGTTCACAGCTCTGGCTCGCCAAAGCCCCGCAGAGGATGAGCATATTCTGAGGGGGTCAGGCCCTTAGCCTGCACCAATACCCCAAAGCCCCCCAACCCCATGGGATCCAGCAGCGCGTGAAGAGCATGTCGCCGCCGCAAAACCTGGCCCACATCCACAGCTTCGCCGCCAACCGAGCTCCCCATTTGGCTGAGGGCGGCCAGCCGCTCGGTCAATCCCAGGTTCACCAAAAAGCTGCTTTGCCGGGTGAACCCCAGGCATCTTAGCCCCAGAGATTCTCCCACTTGCTCTAGGGTGGTAAAGTCCACATGAGCGGTGAGATCCTGGGATCCCACCCGAACATAGGGATCCGTGTAGCTGCCGTGCTGTCGATAGGCCAGGAGCGTACCTTGGGCGCGGTGGGGGCTGTAGTAGCGCTGGGCGGTGTGGCCATAATCGATGGTGAGCACGTAGCCTCGCCGGAGCTTGCGGGCCAGGAGCTGCAGCCACTCCAAGGCTTTTAGGTTCACCTCGGTTTGGTAGCCCGACGGATAGGTTTCTACAGGGATCCCCAAGCGGGCAAAATACTCCCTCAGCTCAGGAGTGGACAGATCCCCCAGCACTTCCCGGAAGTTGGCTTCTGCAGCCTCGCTGCAATCGACATAGATTTCCCGCAAAGCCCCATCCTGTACCTGCACCCGATGCACCGGAAAAGCATCCACCAGCTCATTGGAGAAAAAGCAGCCTGTAACTGAGTTATCCGGGATCCCGTCCCAATCCAACCAGCGCACCTTCTCCCCAAAAGGGGCCAACCGCTCCTGCTGGAGCTGCCGCAGGTGGGCAGAACGCTCCAAAATCCCATAGTCCAGCGCCTGCCAAAAAGAGGGCTGTTCGCGTAAGCGGGCCGCAGGCCTTGCAGAGCGCACGTAGGTCAGCCAATCCTGGGCCAAGCGGCCGCTGCCTGCCCCCATCTCGATGACCGTGAAGGCAGAGGGGGATCCCAAAATGTGCCAGAACTGGTGGATTTGCTCCGCCAACAGTTGGGCAAAGTCCGCCGCCAGGTGGGGAGAGGTGAGGTAGTCGGGGCCAATCGGGGATCCCTGCTCGTAATAGCCCAACCCTGGCTCGTAGAGAGCCCACTCCATAAACTGGGCAAAGGTCACCGGTCCCTGAGCGCGAATGCGGCTGACAATCAACTCCCGCAACTTCTGCGTGGCCTGAGGTGTCGATAGAGAAAGACTCGGGTCGCGTAGGTGTTGCTCAGGAGCGATCACAGGTGAGGATTCCAGGGATCCAGACTCACTCAACTTACTTGTTCAGGGGACGACGCCAATTTTGGCGAAACTGACGGTTCGAGACCAACAACACAGGCCAGAGGGCCGATACCACCCACTTCCCGGAGCCCGAATAGATGCGATCCGCCTTGCGGGCCGAGTACCAAACTCCTCCTGCGTAGATTGCCAAGAGCAAAAAAGGCCACATCTCAACCCATCCTGTTCAACGCTGCTCACCGAGTCAGGGATCCCCAATCAGTAGGCATCCTGCAGCTCATAAAAATCAGGCGTGATGTAGTCCTTGCGCAGGGGCCACCCTATCCAGTCTTCCGGCATTAAAATCCGCTTCAGGTTCGGGTGTCCCTCGAAAACAATGCCGTACATGTCGTAGGTTTCCCGTTCCTGCCAATCCGCCGACTTCCAAATCCAGTATACGGAAGGTAGGCGTGGATCCTGGCGAGGCAACTTTACCTGGAGCCGCACCTCCTGAGGGCGATCCGCCCCGTCTGACAGCTTGATCAGGTGGTAAAGGCTGACCAGTGGCTGCCCTGCCCCCAGGTCATACCCGCACTGGCACTCCAGGTAGTTAAAGCCGTAGGCATAGAGGGCGGTACACAAGGGTAGGAGAAAGTCCCGCTCCACCTCCAACAGCTCTACCCCCGCTGCGTCTCTCCCCAAATACTGGTGCTCGAAGCCGTTGTCGGCCAGAAACTGGGAAACCGGGCCCCGCTCCAACGTCACCAAGGGTTCCGACTGCTCGCCTGCGGATGGCGGCGCTTGTTTTTCCTGGGCATTCTCCTCTGCCATCTCACACTCCTCCCTGCAAGGCTTTGAGCTGCTGTTCCGCCTGCTTAAAGTCGGCAGTTTGCAAAGCCGGGGGCACTGGCAAGCCAATGGCCGCAGCCAGCTCTGGCGGGGGAGCTTGGCGGGTCTCGCTCTCCAGATACTTGCCGGTGATGATCTCCGGCACAGGCTTGAGGTTGTGCTTAACCGTGTAGTAGCGGTGGGTTTGCTGCAGACGGCCTCGTTCCCGCATGTCCTCGGCGGCGATCTTCTTGCGCAGCTTGACAATGGCATCCATGATCGCTTCTGGACGAGGGGGGCAGCCAGGAATGTACACATCCACCGGGATCAGCTTGTCCACCCCCCGCACTGCCGTGTAGGAATCGGAGCTGAACATGCCACCGCTGATGGTGCAGGCCCCCATGGCGATCACGTACTTCGGCTCAGCCATTTGCTGGTAAAGCTTGACCAACGCCGGCGCCATTTTCATGGTGACCGTACCTGCCGTGATGATCAAATCAGCCGTGCGCGGCGAAGAACGAGGCAGCAGGCCAAAGCGGTCGAAGTCGAAGCGGGATCCCAGCATGGCGGCAAACTCGATGAAGCAGCAGGCGGTGCCGTAGAGCAGCGGCCAGAGGCTGGACATCTTAGCCCAGTTGTACAGGTCGTTCACCGTCGTCAGAACGACGTTGTTGGAGAGGTCGGTAGTCACCTGGGGGGCAGCCCCCGGAAACAAGACTTGCGATTTCTCAGACGTCATGACCATTCCAATGCTCCTTTTCTCCAGGCGTACACAAGACCCACCACAAGGATGGCGATGAAAATCAGGGCCTCCACAAAGGCCAACAGCCCCAAGCGGTGAAACGCCACTGCCCAGGGATAGAGGAACACCGTCTCTACATCGAAAATGACGAAGACCAGTGCGAACATGTAGTAGCGAATGTTGAACTGGATCCAGGCTTGCCCAAACGGCTCCATGCCCGACTCGTAAGTGCTGCGCCGCAGGGATCCCCGCCGCTTTGGCGCTAAGAGTGCGGAAGCCCCCAGAGCCAAAATCGGCAGCAGAGAGCAGACGATTAGAAAAACCAGCAAATACTCGTAGCCGGACAGAACAAACACGACGCCAGACTGCCTCAGGTGCTCAACATTTAGATACGTTTCCAGTATAGAGCCAGTCTGGGGCTCCCCTGCGCCACGGGATCTTCAGTTCTATTGATGATCATGATTGTTGGGAGCGGCGTTTTTCCAGCCAGCCCCACACTCCGCTCACCACCGCCCCGGCCATCAGGATCCCCAAAGCCGGCTGAAACAAAGGCAGCCAGAGCCGCATCCAAAGCTTGTACCCCAGTGGGATCCCGACAAAAGCTCCCGTTACGGAAAAGACAAACCAGACAAACCCGGCGAACACCAGAAAGACAACAGCAATCAGGAAGTTATCCAGCCAGCGCTTAAAGTCAGAGGAAGTCATGGGGATTGAGGTAGAGCAGCTTGAAGGAGACCTAGAGGCAATATGAGAACCGAACTTTTTGGCTACCCAATGCCAATCATCTCAGCAGCACTTGGGAAGATCCCACGTGCGCCTTTTGTGAGGGTGAGCCATGCCGACTCGGTTCTTGCCCGCTGTGAGCACAACTCAAAACCACGGTAGCGCCAGTAGGATTCCACGGCCAGCCTACCAGCAACATTAAGCGCGAGTCCCATTCTGCCGTTTGAGCCGCTCAGCTTGGAGATGACTCCCAAGTTGGCTGGCTGCCGTTGGCCCTTCACCAGTTGTTGACTTGTCAAGATATAGTGGTGAAAAATCTGCCTATACACAACCTGTAGCGTTAAGCCGATGTCCATCTCCTCTGGTTCTTCTTTTGCAGACCGCTTACGACAGGTGATCGGCGATGAAGCCGTTTATGCGTTTGGGCGACGGGCCGGAATTAGCGATACTGCCTTGCGCAGCTACCTGAAGGGATCCGTGCCCAGCATTGACAAGGCCGTGAAAATTGCCCAAGTGGGCCAGGTCAACCTCAATTGGCTGATTACAGGGGAGGGATCCCCGCAGTTGCATCCCGACGCGAAAGCAGAGTATGTGTATGTGCCTTTTGTCGATGTAGCCGCCTCTGCCGGAGCGGGGGTGTTGGTGCGGGAAGAATCGATCGAATCGGTGATTGCTTTTGAGCGAAACTGGCTGCGGACGCACTTGAAGGGAAACCCTGCCGATCTAAGTCTGATTCGGGTGCAGGGGGATAGCATGTCTCCCACGTTGGAGGATGGCGACTGGATCTTTGTGGAGCGGCAAGAGGGTGGAGACCTGGGCTGTGAAGGCATTTACGTCTTTCAGATGGATGGGGATCTGTTGGTCAAACGACTGCAGCGCCTGCCCGGATCCCAGGTGAAGGTGATCAGCGACAACCCCCGCTTTCCCCCCTTTGTGGCGGATTTGGCGGATCCCATCAACGGCCTAACCCTCATAGGGCGTTATCGAGGTCGCATCAGTTTTGATTAGCCTCTGGCAGCAGATGGCGGGAAGTGGCAGTTGGACCGACCGAGAATCCCCTTGGCGAGATCGGGTCGCCGGTTAGGATGGGTCTTGAGGGTTGAGTTGAGAGGAGTTCCTGCTCCTTGCCTGCGCCCATCCAGCCGGAGGTTTGCCTGCAATGGCTCGTTCGTCCCAGCTCCTAACAGTCGCTCTCCATTCCCTAAGCGGGATCCTCTTGGTCAGCAGCGGAATCTGGGTCGGGATGGTGCTTCCCCAGCAGGCCCAACCTCAGCCCCAGCCGGAGACCAACATCTCTCCCACTCAACCCGCTTCTCCCACACCACCGATCCTGCCCACCTTGGCCCCGCCCCAGGCCAATCCTCCGGTGGCCAGCCCAACAGCAGATGCAGATCCAGAGGAAAATCATGAGAGCCCCACGGATCTGGAGGCAGAGATTCGGGAGATCCGCCAGCAGGTGATCCAGCTCTTGATCAGAATTGAGGAATTGGAGTCGCGGCTGCAACGGCTGCGTTCTCAAACAGACCCTGAGCCTATCAGGGAATCTTCCACTGCTGCTGAGATCGCTCCAGGGGCAGAAAGCGCCTCTGCGCCCACCCCGGCTCCGACCACAACGCCAACCTCCTTTCAGGTGGGAACCCAAACCATCAGCCTGCCGGGCGATTTGCTGTTCGATTTTGACAAAGCCGAGATTCGACCTGAAGCAGCCTCGCTGTTGGCCCAGGTGGCCAAGTCCTTGGAAGCTATGCCCGGCGCCCGCGTTCAAGTGAATGGCCACACCGATAACATCGGGCCCTTAAACTACAACTTGGCTCTTTCCCTGCGCCGCGCCAATGCGGTTAAGGACTATTTGATAAAACTGTTGCCGGAAGGCCATCCCATCAGTTGGACAACCTCTGGCTTTGGTCCCACCTTGCCCGTTGCCGATAACGACACAGAAGCCGGACGGCAGCGGAACCGCCGTGTGGATTTGGTCATCGCTCCCTAGCTGCACCCCCCCCAAAGTGGGGGATGACACGTTCTAGCAGGGCTCTGGTCTAGAATCTGGTAGGGTCAATCCGGCCAGGATTGATGGGCTTGAGTTCAATCCTCATCGTTGGGGTTCGGTTTTGAACGCAGCAGGGATCCCTCTGGACAAGAGGCAAACGTTTGCGCTGAGGGTTGACACAACCCTGGACGCGCTTGACCAGGTTTTGACCTGGTTTGAGTCTTTCCGAAATGCGGGCATCCCGGATCCCATTTGGGCGGAATGTCAGTTGGCTTTGGTAGAGGGGTTTACCAACGCCGTTCGCCACGCCCACCGCGCTCTGCCGGAAAGTACGCCCATCGACATTGAGCTGCTGCTGATGCCGCAAGGGCTGGAGTTGCGCATCTGGGATCAGGGGCAGGAGTTTGATCTGGAGGGATTTGCTCGGAACTTGTCGGATCCCACATCGCCCAACGCCAATCTTGAGTCCGAGGGGGGACGGGGTATTTTGCTGATGAAAGCTCTCTCTACTCACCTCAGCTACAGCCGCCAAGCGGATGGTCGCAACTGCCTGGTGATCGGCAAGCGCTTCGACGATCCTGTTCGAGTCTGTCGGTGCCGGGCCTAGGCGAGCAAGCCGCCGCTTAACTTGCGAATGGCCGAGCTGGCTACATCGCTGTAGCGCAGTTCACCGGCCAGGATCTGGCCCATGCGCCGAGTGGCTCCCGGTCGCTTAACGCCCACCCTATAGCCCACGCCCGGAAAGCGATAGAACAACGCCGCAATCCGCTTGGCCCAACGCATCTCGGAGCCCCATTCCTGCTGGACGCGGGCGGAGTAGTTCTCCAGAGCTTCTGTATCCCCACCCAGGGCTTGATCGATGGCCTGGGCCGCCAACATGCCGGTGAGAAGGGAAGGGCGGATCCCTTCGGCGGTAAACGGATCGATGACGCAGGCGGCATCTCCCACCAAGAGGGCATTTTGGGTGTGTAGCGGTTGATCTTCGTCCCAGAGGCAGATGGGATGGCCAAATGGCTTGACCGATTTCAAGTCCACACCAAAGCTTTGGGCATATTGGGCGGCAATTTCCCGCAGGTTTTGTTTTTCTCCACCCCGAAAGGTGCCCGCTCCAATTGAGTAGCCATCGGCCTTGGGGAAGTTCCAGATGTAGCCATTGCTCACGGCACCGAAGTCAAAATGGGCGGCTGCAGTTTGCGGCTGCGAGAGGGGCACTTCTGCTTCCAAGGCGGCAGCCAGGCGACGACGGCGTTCCTGAAAGCCCAGCCACTTGGCCATCGAGCCTTTTGCCCCATCGGCCCCAATCACGTACCGACCCCAGACTGGGCCGGCGGATGTCATCACCTGCCAGTGGTCACTTTGCCACTCAAGGCCGGAGACGGGGCATTCTGCCTGGAGCGCAGCCCCTTGCTTTTGCGCCTGCTGAATCAAGTAGTGGTCGAAAATATCCCGCCGCACCATCCAAACGGGCTCTTTTAAATCCAAATCGACCACCACCGGATCGCCACCACGCCAGGTGTAGCGGATTTGCCGGATCTTGAGGGAAATGGCGGGGCCAAAGTCGAAGTCAAACCAAGCCGCCACCATAGGAGAAACTCCCCCCCCACAGGGTTTGTAGCGGGGCAAGGGATCCTTTTCCAGAACCAGCACTGAGCGTCCCCGCTTGGCCAGATGGTAGGCAGCAGATCCGCCGGCGGGGCCAGCCCCGACGATGACACAGTCGTAAAGTTGCGGCATGGTTTTCGATCTGCAAGCCCCCTTGACCGGGGTTCTGGTTACCAGAAGAACTGCCCAAAAGAATTATATTGGGTCTACGAATGACGGTTACAAGGGATCCCTTCACAGCAGCCGGCTAGACAGAAGACGATGCGAATTCGATGGCAGCGGCTTGCCAGCCAGCCCTCAACTTGCTACTGTGCCGCCTGCGGAAAGCGTTTTGCGGGCGGGAAGCGAGTTCGTCACCTATTCAACGATAAGGGGTTGGATCTCGGCCCCCTTTGCCCAGCGTGCTTTGCCCTTCCCCCAGTTCAGTTGCGAGAACAGATCCACCGCTATGCCTATTTGATGCGCCTGAATCGTCTGCGGGATCCCGGCAGCCAAGACCACGCCCATCATCTGGAGCAAGCGGCCCGGGAGCGCTCCATTCGTTATCCGGGCCTGTGGGGCTGGCTGCGGCAGTGGTGGTAGCGTTGGCAAGGGGATTGGGCATTCTGGAAAAGATGCAGGAAAATCAGGAGAGGTTGCCTTCGGGATCCCAGATCCATCTCGATTTTCCAGACCCGTTGGCTTGTTTGCTCTCGTTGGTTGAGGAGCCCCCATGCACGACCTGGACAGTTTGCCAGAACCAGTAGCCGATGCCTTGATCAAAAGCCTGCTTACGGACGTGGAGCGGCTGATCAACCAGCACGGACTGTCAGAGGTTCTGGTGGGGTTGGCCATGTATTGCAACGTGCAGTTCAAGGCCAAGTTCAATAAGCCCAACCGCACGGAGAAGGATGAGGAGTTGGGGTTTTATTTCCGCGACGCCGCCAAAGCTCTAGAGGTGGCTGCCAGCCTCACCTATCGCACCATCGACCGCTCTCAATCTGCCCGGCCCAGCACCTAGCCGCCGGGATCCCTTTTTGGCCTCCACCCCCAAGCCCCTCTCCCAGGGGGAGAGGGGGGCAGGCATTTAACCAGCAAACCGTTTCACCGCAATGGGAAGGGAAGGAACGCGGCATCTTGGGGTGGCAAGGGATCCCCCTGGGTTTTTATGCTGGTGGGCAACAAGTTGCATTGAGGCTGAGCGTGAGAATCGTCTGGGAACGCAGCATTTACGGGGGCAATGGCCGAGTGCCCTGCATTATCTGTGGGGGATGGGCCAACCCCATCCAGAAAAAAGGGCACCAAGTGTTGCTGGCGGTGGTCTATAACGACCGCGGGCAAATCTACGGGGAAGTCTGCCGCAGCTGCCTCGGTTTGGGGGCCAAAGGCATCAAAGAGTGCCTGCAAGAGCGGATCGCCCGTTTGCGCAAGCAACTGGAAGATTTGGAAGAGCTAGAGCAGGGAGAGGTGCAACTGCCTACATTGGAGCAGGAGTTGAGCGCCTATTTGGATTGAGGACTACACCCCTCTGAAAAACTTACGAAACCCCAATAGGAGGTGACGTCTCTGATTTCTTCCTGCTTCCACGACCCATGACTGGTAGCGGAGTTGGCCTCTATGGTCGTTTCAGGTTAGTCTGAGACGCCCGAGCTACTGAGAAAAGCCCCGCCCTACCGCTATGGGGAAGTAAGCTAACGGCGCGCAGAGGACGTCAACAACCTTGGTCAGCAAATATGGACGGAGAGGGAGGGATTCGAACCCTCGACGGAGCTTTTGGGCCCCGTAACTTCTTAGCAGGAAGCCGCTTTCGACCACTCAGCCACCTCTCCAGGGCCAGGAAGGGCACTGGCAAGCTGGGATCCAGCCACCAGTTCACTCATTGTAGGGGATGGGATCCCACCCGGCAACTGCCCCCTGACCCGCCCTGCAAAGACTCCGTCCCGCTATCGCGATCAGCCGGGATCCCTCCTGGGGTTGGGTGAGTCTAGCTCACCACCTGCAGGTAAATATCGAAGCTGCCGCTATTGTCGCCGTAGCTGCCCTTGGCGTCATTGATGTTGAAGGCAATATCCAGGTTGGGATCCAGATCCACCTCTTGGGGCTGTTCTGGCGAGGACTCGAACACCTGATGGGCCACCAGTTGGGCGTTGGGTTGAAACAGCACAATCCCGTAGCGGCAGAGGCCTGGGTAGCGCCACTCCTCAGGGGTCGGGATCCCTTTGCCAAGAGGGGAGCGGATGCTGGTGGAAAACGAGAAACCATAGCGCCAAGCCACATTCCTGGGGAAAAAGCGGATACGGCTGGCCCGCAACGGACGCCCTTGCCAGCGTAAAATGTTGCCCGCCTCTTGGTTCACCCGCAGGTCACGGAAAGCCATCCAAGCCTGTAAAGCTTCTTCTTCAGGTTGGATCCCTTCGATGGCCAGAGCCTGGATCCAATCCAAGTCGCTGCCATCGCAGGTGATCTGCCGCGGAATTTGCGCCAAATCCAGTTGTGCCAACCCCAGAGTATCAGACGCAGATTGGGTAAACATCTATCTCTCCTGTTTCCATCTGATTTTTCAAAATGACTCCAGAAAGGATGGGCTCCCTCCCCAGAGATTGAGGAGCCGCAGGGATCCCAAAAATGTGTCTAGGGAAGGGTTGTAAGAGACCAACCTATCCACATCTCCCCTGCTGGGTAGAGAATGTCAGATGCACGATGACCAACGGAGTTGAAAACCTCAAGCTCTTGCCCAAACGGATGAGAGGTTGGGAGTTCAAGCCCCTTTAGCAATAGATCAACTTTACTTGATGAATAGGAGCTATTCCCGAAAAAAGAGCCCTTTGCAATACTTTTTTAGGGAACCTTAGAGAGTTGTTAATCCCCTGTGACTCGGCTGCGAATGAAGGCCAGAACCCAAATCCAGGTTTGCTGCAGATCTTCCAGAAGCTTGTATTTTGGAACACATTAATGGTGTAATCGCCTGTTAAGCACTCTTGCGCTCGACCCCTGGGCTCTGCAGCGGCTTTCCACAGCCCAGAGCGCCCTGACAAGCGTTTTTGGTAAGATCACCCCTACAGGTCTCCCAGGGTGCCCGGCGCCCACGGCATGCACGACAACCCTACTTCCCTCTCTTCTGATTTCGAAGTCATCTCTCTGTCCAATCCTCAACAGGCCATGTCTTTGGCGGGCACTCAGGAGGCCAACCTGAGGTGGATCAGTCGCTCCAGCGGTGCTTCTGTAACGCTGCGCGGACAAGACCTGTACCTGAAAGGCACTCCCCAACAGCGGCAGCAGGTGCGGCAATGGCTAGAATTGCTGAGGCCGCTTTGGCAAACTGGGCACCCTGTCACTGTGATCGATGCAGAGCAAGCTTTTCGCGCCCTCTCCGGACAAGAGGTTGCCGCCTACCAGCAAGCACAAGCAGGGATTTTGGCCCGCACCCGCAAAGGGGAGCTTATCCGACCGAAAACGCCCCGCCAACAGGAGTACGTGCGAGCCATTCGCACCCACGACCTCTGCTTTGGCATTGGACCGGCGGGCACAGGAAAAACCTATCTGGCTGCCGTTGTGGCCATTGCTGCCCTACAAAACCGGGAGTACGAGCGTTTGATCTTGACTCGCCCGGCTGTGGAGGCGGGAGAAAAACTGGGGTTTTTGCCGGGGGATCTGGTGGAAAAGGTGGATCCCTATCTGCGGCCCCTTTACGATGCCCTGTTCGAGTTTATCGACCCGGCCAAGCTGCCGCAGTTGATGGAGCAGGGGGTGATCGAGGTGGCGCCGCTGGCCTATATGCGAGGCCGTACTTTGAGCAATGCCTTCATCATTTTGGACGAAGCCCAGAACACCACCCCCGAGCAGATGAAGATGGCCCTCACGCGGCTGGGATTCCGGTCGCGTATGGTGGTTACCGGGGATCTCACCCAAACGGATCTGGGCAAACATCGCACGTCGGGCTTGGCCGCCGCGGAGCGTATTCTGACAGGGGTAGAGGGGGTTGCCTTTTGCTACTTCGACCAGCGGGATGTGGTGCGCCACCCTCTGGTGCAGCGGATTGTCGATGCCTACGCCCGCTACGAGGGGCAGTCGTGAAGCTGAGGGTGCTCTTTTTCGACGCTGTGGGCACTTTGTTTCGGGTGCGGGGCAGCGTGGGCCAGGTTTACAGCCAGGTGGCAGCGGAGTATGGGGTAGGGGTGGATCCCCAGGCCTTGGATCGCGCTTTTGGCCAAGTTTTTGCCCAGGCTCCAGCCCCGGCCTGCCCAGGATTGACGGGATCCCCTTTGCCGGATTGGGAGCAGGCCTGGTGGCGTCAGGTGGTGCGGGAGACATTTGCCCAGGTGGGATCCCTGGCTGCCTTCGGAGAGCACCGGTTTGAAGACTTTTTCGCCCAATTGTTTGAGCACTTTGCCGGGGCGGATCCCTGGGAGCTGTATCCCGAGACGCTGCCGGCTTTGCGGGCCCTGCAGCAGGAAGGGATCCGGTTGGGGGTGATCTCCAACTTCGACAGCCGCTTGCCCAGGGTGCTGCAGCAGTTGCAGTTGGATCCCTACTTTTCCACCCTCACCCTCTCCACCCAAGTGGGCTATGCCAAGCCCGATCCTCGCATCTTCCAAGCTGCCCTGGCAGCCCACGGGATCCCCCCCGCAGCCGCCGGCCACATTGGCGACAGCCGCCGCGACGATTATCAGGGGGCAAAAGCAGCAGGCTTGCGAGCCCTTTGGCTGGATCGAGAGGGGAAGGATAGCTCCTGCCCAGAGCGGATAGAAGATCTGTGGGGATCCCTGTCCATGCTCAATGGGCCGAAGCAGAATTGAGCAGCAGAGGGGCAAAAAGGCCATCCGGCTTGAGCAGGTAACGCCGCAGGTTCATCCGCCGCTCCAGCAGGCAAGCGTGGCCGCTCTGGGGCGAGATTTCTACCTGCGCCTGGGGCAGCCGTTCCGCCAGCCAGCCCACCTCCTGCACCGAGGGCAACAGGCGATCCCGCCCCCCCGCCACCAGCAAAGTTGGCAGGGTCATCGACTCCAGGGGCAGCTTCTCCACAGCAAAGGATCCCAGCAAAGCCAAGCGCCGAGCAGCTACTGTGGGTTCAACACTGTGAACTGCCTGGCGCAGCCGCTCCTGATCGAGCGGCTCCATTTGGCTGAGCTCCGCCAAAACCCCCAACCCCCGCTCCGACAACTGGTGATAGAGCCCCGGTGGCAAAAAAGGCAGGAGAACATGCCCTGCCCACCACCAGGGCCTACGTCGCAGCGACGAGGCTGGATTGACCAAAATGAGGCCGCGGCACCGTTCCGGCCATTGGGCGGCCACCAACAAGGCCAGGCAGGCCCCAAAGGATTCTCCACACAAGTACGCCCCCGCTTCTAGCTGGGATCCCACCCAATCGGCCAGGGTTTCCCAGCTATCCCCCGCTTCCGGGTGGTTCAAACTCAGGGGGCGAATGCGAAACTCCCGCTGCAGAGCCTGCGCCTGCCGGTAAAACAACGTACCTGTGCCATCCATACCGGGCAAATACAGCAGCAGGGGCCGCTCCTGACCGACCGCTCCCGTTGCCGGGCTGACCAAGCTAGAGGCAGATGCTACCGGCTCGCCACTCAACTTTCTCATCTCTCTGCCAATCCCAATCGCACCTGTTCTCGGGCCGCTGCAGTTAGCTCTTGAATGACCTGCATTCGCTCGCGTCGGGATCCCTGGCGCTGCTTCCTGCCCACCCAAAGGGGGGATCCCACCCTGAGCACCACCCGCCGATACAACACCACCGGATGTCCCCCTTCCTGTTGAAATCGGGGTTCAGTGGGGTCAAACCAGCGGAAAAAAGCCATAGGAATATCTACTCCCCGCCATTCTTCCTGCGCCCACACCGCCACCGGCAGAATCGGCAAGGGATCCACCGCTGCCGCCAGCGCCAGGTGGGCAAAACCTGGCTGAAACCGCCCCACCTCCCCAGGCGAGGTCTCACGGGTGATCTGCTCCGCCCCTTCTGGGAAGATCCCCACACCCACCCCCGCTGCCAAACTGGCCTGCGCCTGGCGAAAAAAATGGATTTGCTGCCGGGATCCCTGCTTGAGGGGAATGCAGTCCAAAGCCAGGGCGATTTCCCGCAGCAGCGGCACCTGAGCCAGGTAGTAATGGCAGGCAAAGCGAATCGGTCGGTCCAACCCCGCGATCAGCACCGGCGCATCCAGAAAACTGCGGTGATTGCTCACCACCACCAGCGGGCCAGCAGGAACACGCTCCCCTCCCTCCACCCACACTTCCGTCTGGAAAAGGGTGAGCAACAACTGGGCCAGAGTCCTGGGGTCTGGAGGCCAAGAGAGAGCAGAATTGGCTGAGAACGCTGCGAAGGATCCCATCAATAGTCCACCCCGCGCCGCAGATCGGCCCCCTGCTCGGCATAGTGCTTGTGGCTCACCATTTCCGAGTGGACAGAGGCCAACTCAAAGTAAGGTAAGGGGGCATGGCACCGCCCCGTGATGATGATCTCCGTGTCCCGCGGCTTGCGCAGCAAAGCCTGGACAATCGGCTCCACGTCCAGCAGCTCCAGATCCACCGTCGGGTTCAACTCATCCAAGATGATGGTTTTGTACAGGCCAGAAGCGATGGCCGCCCGTGCCAACTCCCAGCCCCGCTCCGCTTCTACATAGTCGATTTCCTGTTGTTTGCCCCGCCAGACAATGGCATCCCGACCGCAGCGCTGGTGATCCACCAAATCGGGGTAGCTTTCCCGCAAGGCCCGAATGGCTGCATCCTCGGTGTAGCCTGTTCCCCCCTTCAGCCATTGCATGATCAGCACGCGATGGGAGAGATCCTTGCTGATGCCGCGCCCAATGGCTTGCAGAGCCCGACCCAGAGCGCTGGTGGATTTTCCCTTGCCGTTGCCGGTGTAGATCTCGATGCCGCTGCAAGGGGGTTGGCCGTTTTGG
>NZ_JANSIK010000070.1:0-30630 GCF_047462035.1 Synechococcus sp. R5-15
AGCAGAGCAGGCTCAGGGCTACTGAAAGCCCGCTCCGTACCGCTTAGCGGTCGGAGCCGGGTAGTTTACCGCAGGCAAGCCAAAAAAGGTGGCCACCGCTGCAGCAATTCCCCCCTGCAACACTTGACGCCGCTGCAAACGGCTCTCCAGGATGCTGCTGAAAGTGGGGTTGGGAGAGTGGTTACACATAGGCTCGTCCCCAGGACGAAGCTTAGGGCCATGCGAATGGATACTCATGTTGACTTCTCCTCTTGTCTTGACAAGTTTTGTTTAGAAACTTGACGAGTCTTATAAAAAGGACCCACTCCCTGCGCTAGTCTATCTGCGCATCAGAATTAGGCACTACAACGTTAAGAGGAGACCAAGGCTAGGTTAAGCCTTGCAGGTCTAAACAGTTTCTTTAGATTGAGGCGGCAGTTTCTTAACCGTTTGTTACGATGGGAAGAGGACTTGCCTGATGTCAAGTGAATCAATTGCTGAATCAACTGCGAATGAAGAAGTGGCCTGCAGTCCTTGAATAGCGATTCTTAGGATTCTTTTCGTAACCTAGAGAACAAATACACCCCATCTTGATGGTACAGAAGCTGAAACTGGGTTTCCTTCTGTAAAGCTTCGATCAGGATGCGGGAGAACTCTGGAGTGCTGCGCCACCCCGGATGACGGGTGTTGAGCAACACATAATCAAAGGGATCCCACTGAGAGGGCGGGGATCCATTGAAGCGGCCCTCGTCTGTAAAGTAGATTACAGGTCGCTGGGTGAGGTGAGGGCTGATCTCGTGGGTGGTGAGGACGCCCCCTTGGGTGGTGATCTGGGCAAGAGCCTGTCGGGTTGCCTGCCAAGTGTCCAGGGAGCTGAGATAAATCGAGCCGAAAAAGGTGTATTTCCCCAAGGCCAAAAAGGCCAGCGAAGACCAGATCAGGGGCAGTTTTCCATCTTTTATAAAATGGCTCTGGAAGAGGTGATTTTTCACATTCTCGATGACAGCTAAGAACAAGAAAGGAACGATAGGCAAAGCGTACTGATGCACCAGATCTCGATAGGCGGGGTTGCTGGAGAGTATATTCAAACCCAGGGTAGGCAGGGCAGGGATCCAGGGATCCCAGTGTCGCCAAGAGAGGCCCCAAGCCAAAGGCGCAACCAATAAAAATCCATAAAACAGGGTGTCCAGAGAGAAGACTTTGCTCAAAACCAGCATCGGTCTCAAGATTAAACCTTGAACAATTTCCGCAACAGAATTCCCTAGATAGTCGTAATGAGAAACGGCTGCCGGCTCGCTGCCGCTGAAGTAAGGGATGATCCCAAAAGTGGCTATCCCAAACCAAGCCGATCCTGCCGCAATTGCCGTCCAGCCGCCCACTTGGCAGCGCCATTGCCAGCGTTCTTGAATTCGTCCTCTTTCCCAAAGCAACAGCCAGGCTCCCAGGGCGACAACATTGAGAGACAACACTGCTTTACAGCCGAGGATGCCGCTCAAACAGAGAAGGAACCCCCACAATTTTCCAGAGCGAATGCAGAGCACAGCCGCCAAGAAAAGAGGAACAGCTATGACCTCTGGATGAAAATCAAAAAGGTTGGCGTTAAAAATGGCCGGGTAGAGAAGATAGGCCCCGGCAATCACCATTGCTTGGCCGGGATCGACCTTGGCCTGAAGTGCAAGGTGATAAATAGCCAATGCTCCCAAGGTTAACGCCAGGGATTGGAGCCCAAACAGCCAATAGACCGAGGGGACAATGCGGTACAAAAAGCTGATGGGATAGAGAATAAAGGCTGCGTGGTCTCCCAAGATGTGGATCCCTCGAATGGTGGAAAATGGAATCTCTCCTCGACTGATTAGATATATGGATTGGTCAAAGATGCCGAGATCGTATCCTCCAGACTGAAACAGGTGATGCCGTACAACACTACAGCTCAAAAGAATGAAGAAATTAAAAATCATGATTGCCAGCAGAAGTGGAGGCAGAGGACGATCCTTCATAAGAACTAGGGCTTTTGATTTATAGATCTTGGCAAGGTAACTTTATCGCTTTTCTCAGCCTTGCGTGACATCCTAGCGAGATCTGGATTCGGCAGAGGCTCCGCCGCAATTCCGGACATTTCTCTTTCCTCGGGAGTATGAGGAATGGCTCAAGCTTGTTGGAGATAACGATACGGATGAGTTAGGACTGGTTACGACAAGAGGGTGTGATTTGGCCCAAGATGGCAGCATGTCTTGCCCCAGTTGCTTCCGGTAAATTGTTGGTCTTACCTTGCCAGGTTTTATAGGCCAATACCGCGAAGGCAAGGGCCTCTTTGGCCTTAGAAGGGATCCCCACTTGGTCGGAAGTCAACAGGGTTGTGGTCGGCAGTTGCTCCTGCAGCAGTTGCATGAGAACAGGGTTTTGGGTGCCGCCACCGCTGAGGATAACTTGATCTGGGGTCGCGGGCAAAAAGTCCCTATAGGCTTGGGCAATGGAGCAGGCCGTAAACCCTGTGAGGGTGGCAATACAGTCGTGAGCAGATATAAATTGGGTCCAAATTTGCTCCAAATAAAGGGATCCAAAATACTCTCTGCCAGTGGTTTTGGGCGGTGCCTTTTGAAAATAGGGATCCCGCATCCATTCTGCAACTTTTTCCCAGTGGACTTGGCCTTGGGCAGCCCATTTTCCATCGCGATCAAAGGCTTGTTGTCCTTGGCTGGCCCGCATCACCGCCAGATCGATCAAAATGTTGCCGGGGCCAGTGTCGAAGGCCAAGGGGGATCCCCCACTGCAGAGGCTGGGGAGATAGGTGAGGTTGGCAATGCCGCCGATGTTTTGGGCCACACGATGAAGGTGGGGATGCCTCAACAGCAGCCAATCCACAAAAGCTACCAAAGGTGCGCCTTGACCTCCTGCCGCCATGTCCCGCGCCCGAAAATTGCTCACCACCGGGATCCCGGTCAGCTCGGCAATCACCGCAGCTTCACCGATTTGCAAAGTCGAAGCTTCTGGCCCACCGGGGTTATGCCAAAGGGTTTGGCCATGGCTGCCGATGAGATCGATCTGTTGGGGGGTAAGATGGGCCGCTTGGATCCCTTGCAAGGCCGCTGCCGCAAAAGCTCGACCCAAGCGAAAGTTCAAGGTGCAGATGTGATCTACCGTGCCGGTTTTGGGATTCGCAGCCCGCAAAATCTCTGCCCGCAGCGTCGGGGAATAGGGGATTGTTTGGAAATGTATCAACTCCCACTGTAGGGAATCGTCGCCCTCGATGCGGACGATGGCTACATCGATCCCGTCTACAGAGGTGCCCGACATTAAGCCAATGACAATCATTTTGCTGGCGGCTCAACCAGAGGCTTGAGAAGGTCTAAAGTTTTGCCCCCTTTCCCCTTCCCCTTTTTAGGATACAGGCAGGGTATCCAGAGCTACCGTGTGGGGGACTATGAGTGAAGCCATCCGCTACGACCTTCTTTTGGTGGGGGGAAGCTCCTCCAACTTGATCTTGGCCCACCGCCTTTTGGATCTGGCCAAGCTCTCTGGGCTGAAAATCTCTATTGCCATTTTGGAAAAAGCCCGCCAATTCGGCGGTCACATCGTCAGTGGCGCCATCTGCAACCTCCAAGTGATCGCCAAGCTCTTCCCCGATTTTGAAAGCCAAGGATTTCCCCACGAAGGCCGGGTGGAAGCCAATCACTTGAGCGTGCTGGGATCCCAACAGCGCTGGGATCTGCCGGAAGCGGTGATCCCGCCGGGATTTCGCAAGCAGGGGCAGTTCATTCTCACCCTCAGCCACGTCATCCGTTGGCTGGCCGAAACCCTGCAGGAAAAAGCCAAAGGGATCCCAAATGTTACCCTCGATGTGTTCCCCGGCTTTGCCGCCCATGAAATCCTCTACGAGGGGGAGCGGGTGATCGGGGTACGGGCAAGCGATTCCGGCCAAGTTTACGAAGATTGCATCTTTGCCGAACTCACCTGTTTCGGCGACAAAGGCTTCATTTCCAAAGATCTCATCGAGAAGTTTCAACTGCGCCCCAACCCGCAATTGTGGTCGGTGGGGGTCAAAGAGGTGTGGCAGATCCCCCAGTCCCTGCAGGGGCAGGTGTGGCATACCCTGGGCTACCCGGTTTTGGATGGCAGCTTCAGCGGGGGCTTTGTCTATGGCCTCAAAGACAATCGCCTGGCTTTGGGTCTGATCATCGGCCTCGACAGCAAAAACCCCAACCTCAACCCCCAGCAACGTCTGCAGGAGTTCAAGGCTCACCCCTGGATCCAGTCCCTAATTGCTGGCGGCAGGTTGCTCAAATATGGGGCTGCCGTGATTCCCGAAGGGGGCTACCACAGCCTGCCCACCCGGTTTGGCGTTGAGGGAGCCCTGCTGTTGGGGGATGCGCTGGGGGTGTTGGATGTGGGCAGCTTGGCCGGGGTGGATAATGCCATGGAAACCGGCTATCTGGCGGCGGGCCTCATTCACGATGGCTTCTTGAAAGGGGATCTGCGCATCCAGGCCGACTACCAAAGGGCGGTGATGGAAAGTGCGGTGGGGCAAAACCTCTACCGCAGCCGCTACTTCCGCGAGGCTTTTTTGGAAAACTCCCGCCTGCTGGAAGAATATTTACCTCAGGTGTGCCGCAGCGTCGATGCCGGCCACCCCTGGCTGGGATCCCTGCGCTGGGGCCTGCAGGATCCCGTTCGCCGCGGACGAGAAACTCTGCGCGCCTACACCCTGCTCACCGGGCGGGTCAGCCCCAGCGAGCCACCCCCGCGAGGCTATGTGGCCCCCCACGCTGCCATTCAAGCGGATTTTGTGGCCCCCACAACCTTGGCTCCCCAGGAATTGGCCTCTCGACCGGGCTATTTCTCGCGGCCCGATGCGGTTTTTTTTGCGGATCCCCGCTACCCCGAGGGTAACCGTCACATCCTGGAGTTCGACGCCGAAACCTGCCGCCGGTGCATCGCCACCTACGACAAGCTGAATCGCCCCACCCCCTGCGTGGCCGACTGCACAGCCGAGGTACACCACATCCGCGACCAAAATGGCATCCGCTCCCATGCCATGTCTTTGGAAAACTGCATCCAGTGCCGCACCTGCGAGATCATCTGTCCCCACTTAAACTTGCGGGTCAACCCCAGCTACGAGGGATCCGGGCCGGATTTCTATGGGCTGTAGCCGTTGCTGAGGTTAACTCAGTTCGCTGCAGCTCGCCTGATCCTGGGGGTCTAGCAACTGAGGTGAATCGATCTGGCCATCTTGGCCGGCGATCCCAGGGATCCAAGCAACCTAGGAAATTGGCTAGGTTGAGTTACGGCTTGTTGGAGATCTTTTGTCGGTGAGCGATTCTTTGGATGTCCAGGCTCCTCTGCCCACCATTTTGGCCGATCTGCAAGAAGCTCTGGAATCCCTGGGGTTGGGCCATCTTCAGGTACAAGCGCGGCTTTCCGGCCACCGCCTGTTGCTGCGTCTAGAAGGGGATCCCTTGCCTGAGCCGAATGCTTTGCTGGGGAGCCTCTCGCCGGCATTGGAGCACATGGCGCTGACCCACAGGCAGCGTCAGGTGGAGCTGTTTGGCTTTCTGGCCAATGAAGGGATCCCAGAATGGCACTGCGAGTGGCGCTACCAGCCCCAGCCCAACCCCAACAGCCCTCTGTATCGCGCTCAGCGGGGGGATGAGGTGGCCATCCAGCAGGTGTTCAATTACCTGTTGCGTCCAGAAGGGATCCAAGCACGGGTTCATTTCCATCCCAAACTGGGCCTCCTGCAGGTGAACTTGCAGGCGGCAGAAGCCCCGGATCCGGATTGGGCTAGGGATTTTCTGCGGCGAGCCTTAACCCGTCTGGAATGGACTTTTTTGCAACGGCTGCGGCTTTCTGGGCAGAAACTGGGCTCTTTTTTCCCGGCCTGGAGCCAAGAGTTCGATCTCAAACAGCCTGCCTTTTGGCAGTCCCCGCAGGTGCCCTTGACCGGGCGATCCCCCATCTTAGAGAGAGAAATCTCTCCGCTGGATAAGCCGCCACCCCCTTCTCCTGCCTCCCAGACTGAATCTCCGGGTGTCAGTTGACGGAGGAGATAGTAAGTAGCCGAGCGTTTGCAGCCGCTGGCTGAGCGTATTCTGAAGGACAGTGCTCGTTGGGGTTGGCCATGCGGGTTGTTTTTTTCGGCACGCCAGAGTTTGCCCTGCCTTCGCTGCAGATCCTGTTGCAGCCGCAGTCCCCCTTTGAAGTGGTGGGATTGATCTGCCAGCCGGATCGGCCCCAGGGACGGGGACAAAAGGTGCTTCCCCCCCCTACCAAGGTTCTCGCCCAGGCCCACGGGATCCCGGTGTGGCAGCCTGTCCGCCTGCGGCGGGATCCCCAAGTGCTGGCGGCTCTGGAGGCGCTGGCTGCCGATGTGTTTGTGGTGGTGGCCTACGGCCAGATCTTGCCCCTGACGGTGTTGCAGATGCCCAAGCTGGGCTGTGTGAATGTGCATGGATCCCTCCTGCCCGCCTATCGTGGCGCTGCCCCCATCCAGTGGGCTATTGCCAACGGAGAAACCGAGACCGGCGTGACCACCATGCTCATGGATGAGGGAATGGATACGGGGGCCATCCTGCTCCAGGCCAAGCTACCCATTGGGCCAGAGCAAACCAGCCTAGAATTGGCACCCCAACTGGCTCAACTGGGGGCAGAACTCTTGGTGGAAACACTCCTGAAATTGGAGAAAGGGGAACTCACCCCTATTCCTCAGGATGGATCCCGGGCAACCTACGCCCCTTTGCTCAAAAAACAAGACTTTCACCTCGACTGGCAGCACCCTGCCCAGGCCTTGCACAACCAAATCCGCGCCTTTTCCCCCAACTGTTTCACCAGTTTGAGGGGGCAGCGGATCAAAATTGTCCGCTCTGCCTCTCCCCAACTGCACTCGCCACCCCCTGAAATCCCCCAGGGCAGTCCCGGAGAAGTGGTGGGGTTGGCCAGAGGAGAAGGGATCTACGTAGCCACAGGAGAGGGATCCCTGTTGATTCGACGGGCGCAACTGCCCGGCAAAAAAGAACAGTCCGCTTGGGACTTGGTCAATGGCGGCCAGCTCAAGGTGGGGATGCGTTTTGAGCCACTCCCCGATTCTTGAGAGCCCACACACAGGGATCCCTTGGGCGTGGTCAACCCAAATGGTGGCGAATAAATGGTGGCGAATACAGTAATGAATGAAACATTTCCGTTGCATTACTCCCCTCTCCCTCTGGGAGAGGGTGAGGCTTACTCCGGCTGGGGAAACTCCTGCCAAAGGGTGGTGCGTTGGCGCAAGCTGAGGAACTGTCCGCCGCCCAAGATGAGGTGGTCCAAAACCGGGATCTGCAGCAGCTGCCCCGCCTGCAAGAGTTGCCGGGTAAGGGCAAGATCTTCTGGGCTGGGATCCAAGCTGCCGGAAGGGTGGTTGTGGGCCACCAGGATGCGGCTGGCTCCTTGCTTGATGGCGCTGCGGAAGGTTTCCCGCGGATGGGTGAGGGTTTCGGTGGCTGTCCCCCGGGTTACGATCTGCTGGCCAATGAGGCGGTGCTTGATATCTAGGTGCAAAACGGCAAAATGCTCCTGGGTCTCCCACATCAGGTCGCCGCTCAGGGCCATGGCTGCCTGTTCCGGCGACTCGATCACCGTGCGTTCTGGCGGGCGACCCAAAAACACCCGTCGCCCCAGCTCGATGGCGGCCAACACCGTTGCTGCCTTGGCCGGGCCAATGCCTTCAATTTGCAGCAGCTCCCCTGCCTCCACCTGGCGCAGTTGGGCCAAGGGATCCCCTTGGGCTTCCAATTTTTTCAGGAGCAACTGGGCGAGGCCGACTGCCGAGAGCTTGCCCGGCCCCTGGCCAGTGTTGAGCAAGATGGCCAGCAGCTCGGCGTGGGAGAGGTGCCTTGCCCCTTGGCTGAGCAGCCGCTCGCGGGGACGATCTTGGGCAGGAATATCGCTGATGCGCAGCACGTACTGGCTCATCTGGGGCCTAGGGAGGAGAAGAGGTTTTTTTCAACAGCCAAAAGGGACTGCGGCGCTCGACGACCCGCCAAGATCCCAGAATGGCTGCCTGTTCGCCCTCGGGAGCTGTAAGTTCAGCTACAAAGGGATCCCAGGTAACCAGGTAGTCGGGCGCCTGCCCCTGGGCTTGCCAGTCGGCCAGCTCTTCTGGGCTGGCGGCGTAGGGAACCTGCAGCGGGCCATAAAAATAGGGTACAAAAGAGCGAAAGCCGTACAGGCCCACCGTTCCAGAGAGAGCCGGCTGGGCGTTGTTTTCGGAAGTGGCAAACTGCCGGAAAAAGTGGACGGCTCCCCCCTGGGTGTGTTGCAGCAGGCGGGGGAAGACCCAGCACCAGGCCAGTTGGGCGCTCAGTCCCGTGGCCAAGAGCAAAACTGTCCAGCCCCAAGCCCGCCGCCGTCCTCGACTCCAAAGGAGAATTCCCAGCAGCAGGATCGCGGCGGGGACGTAGGTCAACACCGGCCACTCCACCTCAGCCTGCAGGTATCCCAGCACCAAGCTGCTGGAAAAGTCGTCAGGGATGCCGGCAAAGACCCATGCTTGGACTAGCCCAGCGGGGTCCTGGGATCCCAGCCAGGGCAGCAACAGCCACAGGGCCAGCCAAAACAAGCCACTGAGCAGGATCCAGGCACTTTCCCAAAAACTGGGCCCTCTTTTCTCAGCAACCAGGCGCTGCAAGCGCAGGGCAGCAAAGTAGGCCCCAATGGGGTACAGCAGCGAGGTGTAGTGAACCAGCTTGGTTTGCACCAGCAGCGAAAACAGGGCCAGCACCACCCCAAAAGCCACCAACAGCAGAGATTCTGCCCGCCGAGTCAAATCCACCGAGCCCACGCTCCTGGGGATGGGCTGCAGGATCTCGGCCAAAGCCAGAGCGCCCCAGGGAAAGCACCCCAGGGCAAAGGCCAACAGATGAAAATAAACCGGGCCGGGATGCCCATCTGAGCTGGTGAGGATGCGCCATTGGTAGCGCCCAAACTCTTCCACCCATTCTGGCCCCCGTTGCACCCCCTCCAACGCCAGCCAAGTGAGGGGAACAGCCACAGCTAGGCTGAGGAAAACCAGGCTCTCCCCCCATCGAAGGGGAGGATCCCGTTGCCAGAGCTTGTAGAGGATCCAGACAGCCAGGGGCAACACCAGCCCCACCGGCCCTTTGGCCAACACTGCCAAGCCCAGGGCCAGCGCCCCCACCGCTCTCCACCTGCGTCCAGAGTACCCGGCCCGCCAGGCCTCCTCGGCGGCCCAAAGGGATCCCAGCCCCACACCCATGCCCAGGTTGAGTAGCGGGTCGATGAGACCAGTTTTGTAAAAAAACAAGGGCAGGTAGCCCGTCAGCAGCAAGATCCCCCATAGGCAGCCGAACCCCATCCCGCCCAGACAGGATCCCCACCCCACCAGCAGCGCCACCGTGATCCCGCCAGCAAAAGCATTGGGCAAGCGCGCTGCCCCTTCGTTCATCCCTAAAACAGCCATGGACAGGGCCTGCAGCCAAAAAAAGAGAGGGGGCTTCTCGAAAAAAGGCTCCCCGTTGATGGCCAACGAGAAAGGATCCCCGCTGGCCAGCATCTGCCGCGCCAAGCTGGCGTAGATCAGCTCATCCCAGTCGAACAGGTAGGGGATCCCCTGACCTACCCACAGCCACAGGCCGGCCAAAAGCCCCATCCCCAGGGATCCCTTGAGGCGGCCCAGAAAGCTAGGCATGGAAAGCTTCTGAAGACACCACCCGGCCCACGCTCTGAGGCGAGCGCAGGAGGCGGAGCAACTGGGCTGCCAGAGCGGATCCCTCTGTCTCTACCGGAATCTCCACCCCACACCAACGGCTGGAGCTACCCTGCAGGGCAGCTATCCACTCCGGGGCAAGGGATCCCCGCGCCACCCCGATCAATTGCGGCAGAGGCTCCCGACGATACAGCCCAATCCAGCGCAAGCCCAGTTGAAAAGGCCCCGGTCGGAAACGGGGGTTCAAGCGGCCATCCGCCTCAAACTTGCTCAACATCACCTGCAGAGAGCAGATCTGGCGAGTATTGAGCGCAGGAGCCGAAGGCACAAGGCGGGCGCGGAACGTGGCAACCATCTCCGCAAAGGGGATCTGAACGGTCTGCTCTTCTCCCGGCGCAGTGTCGAACGCATAGCCGTAGGCGGGGCTGTCCCAGCCGCCTTGATCCCGCAGTAAGACCTTATACCGCTGCCCATCCCCTCGCAGGCGCAGCTCCAGACCGGCAAACCCCGACAAGTCCAGCGGCGGCTGCCAATTGCGGGTGCGCGTGGAAACAAACCCCCCAAAGTTGGCCGTGGAAACTTGCCCTGTAAACAGAAGCTGCCCCTCCCCCCACTGCAACTGGCTTTGGCTCACCCCGCCCATCACCACATCGTCCAAAATGCCCCAAAACCGGTTCAGATCTGGGTTGGGCCGGCGAAAGTCGAACAGCATTCGCTCCGTTTGCCCACTGCTGCGCAATTGCTCCAGATAAGCCTTGGCCGTTGGTGGATCCCCCAAACCTAGGATCACGGTTGCTGTCGCCCAATCTGGCGTATGGCTCACCTCCACGCCCTGCTGCCGCAGGGCCTCCGCCAACCCGTCAGGCAAACCTTCCCCCACCACCCCTATCTGGATAGCGACCGGCTCGGAAAGAGAAGGTGGCACAAAATCATCCTCCACGGCCTGGAACCCATTTTGAACCCGACGCCACACCTCAGCCCAAGGCAGGGCCTCATAGTAGGTGAGCGTGTTCCAGAACCGCCCCAGATCCCAAGGCATGAGTCTACCTCATCTCTTCAGAGGTCTATCCCGGATCCCTAGCTTAGGGCAGCGCCGAAGAACTCCACCGCTTCTGCCAACACGTCTAAAAAGCGATCCACCTCCGCCAACGTGTTGTACAGGTAAACACTGGCTCGGGCAGTGGACTGTACTCCCAAATAGCGATGGAGGGGTTGAGTGCAGTGGTGCCCCGCTCGAACGGCAATGCCCTGCTCATCCAGCAAGGTAGACAGGTCGTGAGGATGGACGGCCTCCACCGAAAAGCTGACCAGCCCTGCCCGTCGCGCCGGATCCTTGGGGCCATAAACCGTAATACCCGCTATGCGCTGGATCCCGTCCAACAGGTGGGCAATCAACCTTTGTTCGTGGGCATGAACCCGCTCCAGACCGATCTGGCTCAAGTAATCTACGGCTGCCCCTAACCCCACCGCCTGGGCAATCGCCGGCGTACCAGCCTCAAATTTGTGGGGGATATCCGCATAGGTGGCGTGATCCCAGTACACATCGGCGATCATCTCTCCCCCGCCCAAAAAGGGAGGCATCGCTCGCAGCAGCTCCCGCCTGCCGTAGAGGACGCCGATCCCCGTCGGGCCACACATCTTGTGCCCCGAAAAGGCCAGCCAATCGCAATTCAGCGCCTGGACATCCACAGGCATGTGGGGCACGCTCTGGCAGGCATCCAGCAAAACCTTGGCCCCGTAGCGATGGGCCAGCTCAGTCATCTCCTGGACGGGATTGATGGATCCCAGCATGTTGGAGACCTGGGTTACCGCCACCAAGCGGGTGCGGTCGCTGAGCAAAGACCGGTAGTGCTCCAGATCCAGCTCTCCCTCTGGCGTGATCTGGATGAACTTGAGGTGGGCTCCCGTCTTCTGGGCCACCCATTGCCACGGGATTAGGTTGCTGTGGTGCTCCATCACCGAGAGGACGATCTCATCCCCCCGCTCCAGATGGCTCAAGCCCCAACTGTAGGCCACCAGATTGATGGCTTCGCTGGCATTGCGGGTGTAAATGATCTCCTGAGGAGAAGGCGCGTTCACAAAACGAGCGATCTTTTCCCGCGCCCCCTCATAGGCATCTGTGGCTTCGTTGCTCAGCGTATGGACCCCACGATGCACGTTGGCGTTGCAGTGTCGATAGTAATGATCCATCGCCTGCATAACCGCCAGTGGCTTTTGAGAAGTGGCGGCATTGTCAAAGTAGATTAGCGGGTGGCCGTTGACCTGGCGCTGCAAAATCGGAAAATCTGACCGCACCTGGGCAGCCAGATCGAAAGAATGGTCAAGCTTGAGAGAAGAAAGGGGGGATACCGCCATGGTCTGCGCAAAAAGCCTGCTTCCCTCAGTATGACATCGCTTCCGGCCAGCCTTCGGCAAACCCATCCGCCCAATCCCTTCCAGCATCCAGGGATCCCTTCCTCCCTGACCTGAAAGCGAAGCTTGTCACAAAATGTAACTTTGTGTTAAGTTTGGTTACAGCAACCAATACGAGGTATTAGCAATGCAATCGTCTCCCAGAATCCCTTCTCGTCTGGACTCCGCTTCTGTTGCCCAGTACTACGACACCACCAACGACTGGATCCCAGGCTGGACAGAGCAAGCGGAGCGTTGGAATGGACGCTTGGCCATGTTGGGCTTGGTGATCAGCATTGCTACAGAAGCGGTGCTGGGCCACAGTGTTTTTGCCAGCACTCTCGCCCAGTGGCTAGGTCTGCAATAACCTGCAATAATTTGTCGAAGAACTTTTCGGTAGAGCCACATTGGACATCTCACAGACTTTCTCTTCGGCTTTGAGATGTTACAGCTCTACCCTTTTTGGGAGCTTTTTCACCCTTCAATCCCTATCTATCCCTATCTCGACAGTCCGATGATGCTTGACAATCCCTTCCTCCCCTACATTGCCGTCATGGTGGCCGGGCTGGTGGCCGCTGTTGTGATTGGCTCGATGGCTTTCTTCAACTCCAAGCGCCCTGCTGGCTGGGAAGGCGCCGGTCGCCCGCGGTACGTGCCGCAGTACGGTCAAGACGGCGATACCCCGCCGGAGTGGGAGATTGGCTGGACGGAGAAGGCGGAGCGATGGAACGGACGGCTGGCCATGTTGGGGTTTGCCATAAGTGTTGTGGTAGAGGCCATTGTGGGCCACAGTGTGTTTGCCTCTGCACTGGGGATCCACTGATCCAAGTTGAAAGCTGTCCGGCGCCCAGTCGTCTCGAGGAAATAAAGGCGGAAGCTATGGAAGCCTGCTTTTTCCTCATGCGTGCTCTTTGTCTTTGCCGTGCAGTACTACCTCGCTTATCTCCTGGAAAGGCTGTACCCAAAGATCGGTGCCTCCTCCATTCGGTTGGTGTCTAGCCATCTGTTGCCTGTCTAATATGATTCTCAAAGGTGAGACGTGCTGGAAGCTCAGAAAGGTTCATAGGGATACCCACAAGCTTGAGTGTCTTGAAAAATAGATGGAAGTTATCTACCTTGTCACAGCGGAAGTAACAATCAGAGCTCTTTGTTGACCTAGACCCTGAGATAAACTCCAGGCGGAATACGTAACCATCCTCACTATCAATGCACAGCTTAATCTCTTTGATAGCCTGGATCCTAAATAACAATCGCTCTGAAGAACCGAAATCCTTGACTCTAACGTACTCCCTACTTATGGCAACGCATCCAAATGAAACCTCTTGTCCACGCTCAATTGCTTCTCTCATGCCTTTCCAGCGCGTGGAGCAAATGTAGCTGGCTACATACCTCATCAAAGGCAAAGACGGGGAAGATATAGATACGACAGGATTTCCTTGGCAATTGATGTAGTAGCTGTAGTATGGGTAGCATTCTGATTTGACAAAACCGACACTCTTCTTACTGAAGTCCACGTTCACTGAGACAATTTCGTTATACCTATAGGCAAGTCTGTTCTGCTTTCCTAGGATGTCACGATAGATGTCATGATAAATGAAGCCATTGCTCAAAATAACAACCCTAGATTTATAGGGTTGATTTGAGTACCAATAGTACCAAAGAAGCATCGATAAACCACCCAACAATCCAGAAAAAGCCATAGCAATAGGAGGTATGCCACTGGCCAAAGTGCTAGGGATCCATGTCCCTAAGGCAGAAAGTATTGCCGATAGAACTGCGAAGATAGGAAGTCCAATAAGTAGCAATGTAGATAAAGATACCGACACAACACGCATCAGCAAAGTAAAAGGGCTCCATTTCTCGATTGGCGTTTCTTCTGTTGTTACGAGGTATCCCAGTGACTTATCCCGTACCAGCTTTGTCTCGGCCTCTAATAACATCACTTATCCCCCCTCACTTCTTGGATAAGCTCCATTGGCAATCTATGCCAAAGTAGTGTTTAGAGACAAACAGAGACAAACTCATAATCTATTCTGTTTCACCACTGGATAATCTTTTTCTGAACGGCTGTCATACACATGGCAACGCGAGCATTGATCTCATCCTCAGAGCCGAAAATATCCAACTTTTCTTTGAGCCTCTGGATACAGTTTTGTACGGTCTTCTTGCTGGTGTGAATGCGATCGGCAATGGCTTGGTCGGTGAGGGCTTCTTTGCAGAGCAAGTTCAAGACCTCAATTTCTCGTTCTGTCAGCTTCGTAAGACCGCGCAACTCCCGCGGCATGCGCAATTCTCCATTGAGGGCACTTTTGGCCCCCTCCAAAAACACGGTGCGCCGTTCCATTTTGTTGACCGCGGCAAACCCACCCTGGTGTTTGCTGATCAGGCCCACCAATGGAGTGAGCAGCAGCGGCTCGCTGGAATAGGCCATCACATTCAAGGTGGGGTAGTTCTCAAAGATATGACGCAGGAACTCTAGGCCAGGCTCGGCAGACTGCTCCCCGCTGGTTTGACCGTAGAGCAGATCGGCTACAACCAAGTCTGGTTGTTCCCGCTGCAAGCGCAGGATGGCGTCCATAGGGTTGGTGACCGTAATGCACTGAGCATCGGCTGCAATCCGTTGCAGCCACTCACAGTTGTTCTGGGCCACCTCTGGATGATCTTCGACGATCAAAAACTTGAGCGGGGCAGTGGCGCTTTCAACCTCGGGCATCAATCCACTCCTCTAAATCCTTATCTTGTAGTCCATTCTCTGCCGAGCGAGCTTGGCCGAGATGCGTTCGTCGGCAAGGGATCCGTCTGCAAGCATAGCTCCCAGCCGACTACCCCAGTGTAGCCTCAGGTAGGGGCTTAGAGGTGAGCCTGGGGGGGTGGGAAAGGACAGGTTAGGCTAGAGGGTGACGTCGACTGGATCTTAACTGTGGTACCCCTGCAAGATCGCAACCCAACCACCCGCACAGCCTATGTCACTTATGCCCTGGTGATCGTTAACATCTTAATTTTTCTGTACCAGCTAACCCTGTCGCCACAAGAGCTGGCAGCTTTTTTCCGGGAGTGGGCAGTGGTACCGATAGAGTTGACGGCCAGTTTTCGAGGGGAGATCACCTCTTCGTCGCGTCCAGAATGGGTAACCCTATTCACCTCACAATTTCTGCATGGGGGCTTTCTCCACATTGGCGGGAACATGCTTTTTTTGTGGGTTTTCGGCAACAACGTTGAGGATCGCTTGGGCCATGTGCGCTACCTCATCTTCTACCTGACTTGCGGAGCTTTGGCTGCATTAACGCAGTGGTTTTTCGATATGGGATCCCCCATTCCTTCACTGGGGGCAAGTGGTGCCATTGCCGGCGTATTGGGAGCGTATATTTTGCGCTTTCCACGGGCCGAGATCCTGACCCTGGTGCCCTTGGGTATTTTCATCACAACCCTCTACGTTCCGGCTTGGGTGTTCCTAGGCTTTTGGTTCATCCAGCAAGCTTTCTACGGCATTGCCAGCCTACAGACGCCTACCAATATCGGTATGCAGGGTGGGGGAATTGCTTACTGGGCCCATGCGGGCGGTTTTGTGTTTGGGGCCATTTTGGGGCCGCTGATGGGGTTGTTTTCCGGCAAAAGCCCTTATGACCGCCAAATGACTTGGCAACAACGTGACAGGGATCTGTTTTGATTTGATCAGCTTTGATACTTTCTCAGTCTATTGTTAATCGGATAGCAGCGTGATGGGAGAAAGCCATGGTCAGTCTATCTGCCAAGCCTCTAACTCTGGAAGACTTTCTACAACAGCCGGAAACTCAGCCCGCCAGCGAGTTCATCAAAGGAGAAATTATCCAGAAGCCCATGCCACAGGGAAAACATAGCCGTCTCCAACTAAAACTGGGTAGCTTCATTAACGAGATGTTGGAGCCTTCTCAACTGGGAATGGCATTTCCAGAGCTGCGCTGCACCTTCGCCGGATACGCGATTGTGCCCGATATTTCTGTGATCCCCTGGGATCGGATCCCTGTGGATGAAGATGGCACCATTCAAAATCTCATCCCCTTTTGCCCGGATTGGATGATCGAGATTCTCTCTCCCGATCAAAATCCAATGAAGCTGGTCAAAAAAATCTTGATCGGCCTGGATCACGGCTGCCAAATGGGGTGGATCGTGGCTCCCGAAGAAAGGGTTGTTTTCGCCTACCCTGCCGGGCAGCAGCCGACGGTGCATGAGGATCCCCAAGAGGTGATCCCCACTCCTGCCTTCGCCTCAGGGATCCAACTGACAATCGCAACTTTGTTCGGCTGGATGCAAGTTCAAGCTGGCGAGAGCCACAAGTCCAATGCGGGATAGAAAAAGAGTGGATCTCCTTCCATCCCTCAATTCTCAATTCAAATTCAACATTCAGTTGTTGTAGAGGGCAGGAGCTTGGGCAACCGTCTCACCAGTTTGAGGCAGCTCCTGCCGCAGCAGCGCCACCAAGGCGTTGGTGGATTGGTCGTAGAGGCTGGTCACCAGCTTGGGGTAGAGCCCAATGCCGATGATTGGGATCAGCAGACAGGCGATGATGAACACCTCGCGTGGCTCAGCATCTACCAATTCTTCGTGTTCGGTGAGCTCTTTGTTCTCCGGGCCAAAGAAAATCTGCCGCAACATCGACAGCAGGTAGATGGGGGTCAGGATCACCCCAACTGCTGCCAGGAAAACCACCACCAACCGGAAGGGGAGAGAGTAGGCATCGGTGGTGGCCATGCCGATAAACACCATGATCTCGGCCACAAAGCCGCTCATGCCGGGTAGGGCTAGCGAAGCCAGGGAGCAGGCGGTGAACATGGAGAAGATCTTGGGCATCTTCAGGCCAACGCCGCCCATTTCCTCCAGCTCCAGCGTATGGGTGCGGTCGTAGGTGGCCCCCACCAAAAAGAACAGGCTGGCCCCGATCAGCCCGTGGGAGATCATCTGCAGCATGGCGCCGCTCATGCCGATCTCCGTCAGGGATCCGATACCGATGAGCACGAAGCCCATGTGGCTGATGGAAGAGTAGGCGATCTTCCGTTTCAGGTTGCGCTGGGCAAAAGAGGTGAGGGCGGCAAAGATGATGTTCACTACCCCCAACACGATCAGCACCGGCGCAAAGTAAAGATGAGCATCCGGCAGCATGCCCGCATTCATGCGCATCAGGGCATAGCCCCCCATCTTGAGCAGGATCCCGGCCAGCAACATGTGCACCGGCGCAGTGGCCTCGCCGTGGGCATCGGGCAGCCAAGTGTGCAAGGGGAAAATGGGCAGCTTCACCCCATAGGCAATGAGGAAGGCCCCATACATCAGCAGTTGGAAGGTGAGTGGATAGGTCTTGTGGGCCAGATCCGTCATGTCAAAGCTGATGGGATCCCCGTAGAAGGCCATAGCCAGACCTGCCACCAAGATAAACAGGGAGCTGAGGGCCGTGTAGAGGATGAACTTGGTGGCCGCATAGAGGCGGTTTGCCCCACCCCAAATGGAGAGGAGCAAGTACACCGGGATCAGCTCCAATTCCCACATCAGGAAAAACAGCAGCATGTCCTGCACGGCGAACACCCCAATCTGGCCGCCGTACATAGCCAACATGAGAAAGTAAAACAAGCGCGGCTTAAGGGTAACCGGCCAAGCGGCCAAGATGGCTAGGGTAGTGATAAACGCCGTGAGCAGGATCAGGGGCATGGAGAGGCCATCAGCCCCCACCGACCAACTCAAGCCCACTTGGGGTACCCAGGTGTAGCGCTCCAGCAGTTGCAAACCTGTCTGGCCGGGATCGTAGCCAACATAGAAGCCGGCCAGCAGAATCAGCAGATCCGTGACCGCAATGAACAAAGCAAACCAGCGGATCCGCTCGGCCAACTTTTGTGCGTAGGCGCGGGTACTGGGATCCCCAGCCGGTGCTGGGATCAGGGGAATAAATAGGGCGGCCAACACAGGGTAAGCGATGACCGTGGTCAGCCAAGGAAACTCGTGCAAGCTAGGCAGCGCCATGGATGTAACCTCGCTTGTGCCATACCATCAGGGGGATCCCTGCCGGCTGCAATCCGACAGCCCTTTACCAGAATCGCCCTTGAGTATCTATGCTTAGCAAATCTACAGGATTATCTTAAGGCTCCCTCTCCCTTTGCGTTGGGATCCCTGGGATGGAGCAGATGCATGGGTGGATGTTGTACCCGAAAATCAAAATATAGTCTTCCACTGTTCTCACAAGGTAACCGATCTCATCATGCCTCAGCCCAAACTGATCATCCACGGCGGAGCCGGCAGCGCCCTGGAAGGGGAAAGCAGCCTGGAAAAAGTGAGGGGATCCCTGCAGCAGGTGGTGGAGAGCACCTACGAGCTGCTGTTGGCTGGGCAGAGTGCCGAGGCGGCAGTGATGCATGCCTGCCAGTTGCTGGAGGATGATCCGCTCTACAATGCCGGGACGGGGTCGGTCTTGCAATCGGATGGGCAAATCCGCATGAGCGCCGCTCTCATGAACGGGGCCACCCAGTCTTTTAGCGGGGTGATCAACGTCAGCCGAGTTCAGCATCCCATCCTCATGGCCCAGGCTCTGCAATCAAGCCCGGATCGCGTGGTGGCCGAACAAGGGGCAGCAGAGCTGGCGCGGGAGCTGCAGTTGCCGGTCTATGACCCGGCCACTCTCAAGCGGGTTCAAGAGTGGGTGCAGTTGCGTCAAACCCATCCCCCGACCAGGGTTCTCACCGCTCTGGCCATGGGCACGGTGGGGGCGGTGGCGCTGGATCAACAGGGGCAAATCTGTGCCGGCACCTCCACCGGCGGGCGGGGGTTTGAACGGGTGGGGCGAGTAAGCGATTCGGCCACTCCAGCGGGAACCTATGCCAGTGCGGCGGCGGGGGTCAGTTGTACTGGTGTCGGGGAAGATATTTTGGATGAGAGCTTGGCGGCGCGGATTGTGATTCGAGTGGAAGATGGCCTCAGCCTGAAGGCTGCCATGGCAAAGTCTTTTCAAGAGGCCCGCCAACGTCGCCGCTCCTTTGGGGCCATTGCTCTATCGCGCTCGGGCGAGATTGCTTGGGATACCACCACCGACCTACTGCTGGCCGCCTATCACGATGGGCAGGGGATCGGCTTGACGATCTAAACTTCTAGCCGGGCTTGCGGGATTAGACCTGGACAAGCCTGAGGCGGTTGGATAAGAGTAGGATAAGAGTAGAAATAGTACTTAAACAAACCAAGTCTGCCCCCTGGCGGGCCACTGTAGAGCGTTTATGGCACTTCACGCGGAGTTGCACCGTCATTTGGGCGGTTCGGTTGTCCCCCGAATTCTGTGGCGCTATTTTCACCGCCAGGGATCCCCTTTGGCAGAGCGCTTTCCCACCTATGCCGAGTTTGAGGAGTTCTACACCCGCCCGCGCAACACCCTCGAAGATTACCTGGAGCTGCACACGCTGGTGGAACAGGTGCAGACCCTGGAAACCCTGCCCTATTTTATCTACCGCCTGCTGCGGGGAGCCTACGTCTTTGAGGATCTGGCCTACCTGGAGATTCGCTACACTCCCTACCTACGCACGGATCCCAGCCTGGATGAGGCGGAGCGCCTCAAGCAGATGCGCCAGGTAATCGAGACGGTGGGGCAGGCCAGCCAGCAGCGGGAGTATCCCATCGTCACCACCCAGATCGTCTGTTTGCATTCACGCCTGCCCAGCCACATCAACCGGGCCATGGTGGAAGCTGCCGCTGAGTCGGAGTATGTGTGTGCCATCGACCTGGCCGGGGGAGACAAGCCCTACGGCGAACGGATGGACGAGTGGATTGAGCTGTTCAAGTATGCGCTGGCCCGCGGCCTGAAAACCACTGCCCACCTGTACGAAACTTTGGATGGCTGCTACCCACAGTTGCTGCCCTATGTCTCGCGGATCGGCCACGGCATTCAGATCCCCCTCCACTATCCAGAATTGCTGCCGGAGCTGGCACGGCGAGGACAATGCCTGGAAGTTTGTCCCACCACCTATCTAAAAACGGGAACCCTGCCCAGTTTGGAGCCCCTCAAGATTGTCTTTGACCGCTGCTTTGAGGCGGGGGTGGATATCGCCATCTGCACCGACAACGCCGGCTTGCACAATGTGCGGCTGCCGTTTGAGTACGAAAACCTGCTAACCCACGACATTATCGATTTCGAGCAGCTCAAACACTGCCAGGAAGCAGCCTTTCGTCACGCTTTTGCCTGGCCCTACAAGGGGCGTCCGGCCTCATTGTTGTCGGAGTTACAGCAGGGGGTATCTGCTTCTTTGGTGGCTCTCTGATCCCCTCAGCGGGACGGAGTCTTTATTCTTCATCCGAGCTTCTTGAGAATAGGGAAGGGATCCACAGCAGAGCCGGGGGCAATTTTCGCAAGGGAAATAACGGCTTGGATCCCTTGCCCAGAGCGATGTTGAGCGGCATCCGAGGGTGGATGAAGCCCAACAGAATCCAATGCTGAGTCTACTGAGCCAAGCATGAAGGTCTATATCAGTGCCGATATTGAAGGGATTGCCGGCATCAGCCATTGGGATGAGGCCACCATCGGCCAGCCGGGTTACGAGGCATTCCGAGAGCAGATGACCCGAGCAGTGATCGCGGCTTGTGAGGGATCCCTGGCTGCCGGAGCCACGCAGATCACAGTCAAAGATGCCCATGACTCCGGGCGGAACCTCATCCCCGAACGGTTGCCGGAGCCGGTGCAACTCATCCGCGGCTGGAGCGGCCACCCCTACTGTATGGTGCAAGAGTTGGATCGCAGTTACGATGCCCTGCTCCTAATCGGCTATCATGCCCGCGCCGGATCTGCTGCCAACCCCCTCGCCCACACCTACACCACCGAAGTTAGCCAAATCCGGCTGAACGGCCAGGCCATCGCCGAGTTTCACCTGGTCAGTCTCACGGCTGCCTATGAGGGAGTCCCAGTTGTGTTTGTAGCCGGAGATGCGGAGGTGTGTGCCGCAGCGAAAGCTTATGACGCCCACATCGAGACGGTGGTCACCCACAAAGGGATAGGCCAGTCGGTCATTACGCCACATCCGCAGCAGGTTCTACAGGCCATCCGCCAAGGTGTAGAGGGATCCCTGAGGCGGCTGTCGGCCTACCGTCCTCGCCCACTGCCGGATCACTTTCAATTGGAAGTGGACTACAAGGATCCCGCTCGGGCCTACCGCAAGTCTTTTTATCCCGGCTGCCGGTGGATTGCCGATTCCACGGTTCGGCTGGAAGTTTCCGAGTGGTTTGAGGTGTTGCGGGCTTTGGAGTTTATCGTGCTCACCTAGCCAGGGATCCAAGCGGCATCTGGATGAGGCGAGCAGCAGCTTCCCTGAGGCTGGTCTCGGAAAGGTCAGACAGCTCAATCCGGGCCCGAAGGCGATTGAAGTTTTGCTGCAGCCCGTGTCGATAGGTGGGGTCGTAGTGCTGCTCCAGCAACTCCTGCACAAACTGCGGCCAGTCTTGGGCGTCGATCAGCTCAAACCAACGCTGCAGGCGGGCCTGGCCAAGACGGGACTTCAGAGGCAGCAATTTCCCCTTTAGCGCTTGGGGGTGAGCAATCCAGTGGGGATAGTGGGCGATTAACCCCTTCACCCGCTCCTCTAGAGGCAACTGCACTTCGACACAGTCGGCTTGGGTAAGGGCTTGCCAAAGGGCAGGCGGCAGATGGAGCTGGCCCACTTTGGCACTCTCAGCCTCCACCCAGACTGGCTTGGCGGGATCCCACTGGAGAAAAACCTGCACCAGTTGACTTTCAAAGCTCTTCTGACTGGGCTGTGGCACCCCCCACTCGGCCCCCAGGAGGGATCCCCGGTGACAGGCCAGCTTTTCCAGATCGAGAACTTGGGATCCCTGTTGGCGCAGATGGTGAAGCAACTGGGTTTTGCCGCTCCCTGTTGGTCCGCAGAGCACTCGGTAGGTAAATTCCTGGGGCAAGATCTGCAGTTGCCGGCGCACCCAGGCCCGGTAGGTTTTGTAGCCGCCTTGCAAAACCGTGACCTGCCAGCCCACCTGGGACAACACCAATGCCAAGCTGGCAGAGCGCTGCCCTCCCCGCCAGCAGTAGATTAGGGGCCGGTAATCGCGATCTTTATCGGCAAAATGGGTTTGCAAGTGGCGACTGATGTTCTGGGCCACCAAGCTTGCCCCTCGTTTGCGGGCTGTAAAGGGATCCACCTGCTTGTAGAGCGTGCCCACCTCCGCCCGTTCTGTATCGTAGAGTACAGGCAAGTTGATGGCTCCCGGCCAATGATCCTCTGCGAACTCTGCCGGAGAGCGCACATCGATAATTTCGCTGTAGGTGTGCAGCCAGGGCTCTGCAGTGAAGTGAATCGGAGGAGACACAAACCTGTGGATGGAAATGGCAAGCTAGCGCAATCTTGAACAGTTTCTAGCTTAGCCAACGCTGCTGCTCAAGGAAGCCCAGGGCTAACCCTAGCCTATCCCCTCGCAGGTGGACTTCTCGCTTTTCCAGAAGTTTAGGCAAGGTCTCTGGAACATGCAGGATGCCATTTGCCGCTCTCAAAAAAGTTATAGAGGTTTTCAGGCTCTCCAGGTGCCACCTCAGATAGAAAGGTGAGCTCGGACTTTTTCTTCGTCCATTTGGTCAGTCGGCCCCTCCATGATAAGGGATCCATTTTCCATAAGATAAAAGTAATCGGCTAGGCTTTGGGCAAACTCAAAATACTGCTCCACCAGCAACACCGAAACGCCCCGCTCCTTTTGAATGCGGCTGATGGCTTCTTCGATCTCGATAATGATAGAGGGCTGGATCCCTTCTGTGGGCTCATCCAGGAGCAAAAGTTTGGGCTCCGCCACCAAAGCTCTGGCGATGGCCAGTTGCTGCTGCTGCCCACCGCTCAAATCCCCACCCAGCCGTTTAAGAAAAGAACGCAGAATTGGGAATAGGTCATAGACAAACTCAGGTATGATCCGTTCTCTGTCCGGTGCCGCTTCTAGCCCCACCAGCAGGTTTTCCTCAACCGTTAGGCGGGGAAATATCTCTCGACCTTGGGGTACATAGCCAATACCGGCGCGGGCTCGCCAATTGGGAGGGTAATGGTTGATAGGACGGCCCTCAAAAGCAATTTTGCCTGTGCAGTCTTTCAGAAGTCCCATCAGGGCTTTAAGTGTGGTGGTTTTGCCCATACCATTGCGGCCCAGAAGGCAAACCGCTTGGCCGGGAAAGATCTTAAAAGAGAGATCCTTCACAATTAAACTCTGACCATAGTAAACCCTCAAGTTGGAGACCTCCAGGAGAGGCCCGGATCCATCTCGGGATAAGTTTTGTGTTGCGGTCGCGTTTTCCGTATTCATAGGCCTGCGCATGAGTCGATTAGATACAGAACTATAGCCTCTTTGCTTAGTTTTTCCCCTTGTGGGATCCGAGATAGACCTCAATCACTCTCGGGTCGTTTTTCACATCCTCAAAGGTACCTTCGCACAGCACCGAGCCTTGGTGTAAAACGGTAACCTTGCGGGCAATTTGTCGGACAAACACCATGTCATGTTCGATCACCAAAATGGTGTGGCTTTGGGCTAAGGATTGAATTAACTCTCCTGTAGCTTCTGTTTCTTTGTCCGTCATCCCGGCCACGCATTCATCCAGCAGCAGCAAATCCGGATCTTGAGCAATCACCATGCCGATCTCCAGCCATTGCTTTTCTCCGTGGGAAAGCAGCCCTGCCGGAACCCGATCCTTACGGCTGAGGCCAATGGTTTCCAAAAGAGCATCCGTTTTTTCTCGCAGATGCTTTTTGCCCAATAGGGTGGAAAAAACCCTTTTGTCAGGGTTGAAGGATAGCTCCAAGTTTTCTCGCACGCTCAAGTTTTGATAGACCCGCGGCGTCTGAAACTTGCGCCCAACACCCAAAATCGAGATCTCGTGTTCCTTGAGCTTGGCCAGATCTTTTCCTTTAAACAGCACCCGGCCTCGAGTAGGCTTAACCTTGCCCGTCAGCACATCGAGAAACGTAGTCTTGCCTGCCCCATTGGGGCCGATGACCACCCGCAGCTCCCCTTCCTCCAGAGAGAAGTTCAGCCTGTCCAAAGCCTTGAAGCCATCAAAGCTGACGGTGAGATCCTGAGTTTGTAAAATTTGTCGGGTAGCGGTGGGAGCTGCAGTGAGCATAGGGATCACATCCAAGAACGGAAAGGCCAAAGGTCAAACCGGATTCTCAACCCATCAAATAAACCCATCAAATAGGAGAGGAAACTTGGCATCGCTGGCTCACCCATGGGATCCTCTTACCCTAAACTTATATCTTGCACATAACTGACATCCTCAAGAGAAAGCCAGATTTAGGCTGGAGAAGTATTTGCCAAACGCCTGCGCCAAAGCTGAACGGTGACCCAAAGTTGCCTGCCTTGGGTGCGCACCCAACCCACCAGTCCATCCGGCAGCACCAGCACCACCAACAGGAACAATCCCCCCTGGAAAAACAGCCAAATCTCCGGAAAATTTTCGCTCAGCAAGCTCTTGGCAAAGTTAACCAACAGAGCCCCCAGCACCGCCCCCACCAAACTGGCCCGACCGCCCACCGCCACCCAGATCACCATTTCAATGGAAAAGGGAACGGCCATCGCATTGGGGGAGATGATCCCAGTTTGCAAGGTAAACAAAGCTCCGGCAATGCCTGCCAGGGCAGCAGACACGGCAAACACCAGAACTTTAAAGCCGGTGGGATCGTAGCCGGAAAAACGAACCCGCGGCTCGTCATCTCGAATGGCTACCAGGATCCGACCGAATAAGCCGCTGGTCAGCCAACGACAGAGAAGGTAAGCCAAAACCACCGCCAGAACTGTAGTGACATAGACAGCAAAGCGCATTTCGGACGAGTTGACATCTAGGCCAAACAAAGTCTGGAAGTTGGTCAGGCCGTTGGTGCCGTTGATTAAGCGCTGTTGGCCGTTGAAGAAGTTAAAGAAAATGATCGTGGTGGCCTGAGTTAAAATGGAAAAATAAACCCCTCGGATGCGATTTCTCACCACCAAATACCCCAGGGCTGCCGCCACCAAAGCCGGAATCAAGACCACAGCAACAGCCGTAAACGGAAACGAATAAAAGGGATACCAAAACCAGGGCAATTCCGTTACCCCGTAGAGGCTGAAAAACTCCGGTATCTGACCTTCCGGCAGTTGCAATTTCAGGTGCATCCCCAGAGCGTAGCCCCCCAAGGCAAAGAACACCCCATGCCCCAGGCTGAGCATGCCGGTATAGCCCCAGATGAGGTCGATCCCCAAAGCTACAATGCTGAGGGCCAGAAACCGCCCCAACAAGTTGAGCCGAAAGCCAGACAGCACAGTTGGGGCCACAAAGATCAAGGCCAGCACCAAAACGATGAGGATCCCGGCCTCCCACAGAAGCTTGCGAGAAGAATTGGGATCCCCACCCGCGGCGGGAGCAGCCACTTCATGATCAGCACGGGGGGAATGAACCAGTTTCATGGGCTTTGTGAGGGAGTAGAAGATGGAGAGTCTGGTCCTAGAGTTTTCGCCAAGCGAGATCATTCCCTAGGCATCCACCATACGACCTTTTTCGGGGAAAAGGCCCCGAGGTCGCACCTGCAAAAAGGCCACGATCAAAGCAAAGACCATCACCTTGGCCATGCTCGTGGTGGCAAAAAAGTTGAGGGTATCGGTCAGGATGGGCACGTTGGGAAAAATCAAAGCCAGCGTCCCTGAGCCGATGACAAAGTTGGCAATCCCGATCCCAAGCGCTGCCACAATGCTGCCCAAAAGCTTACCGACACCCCCCACGACAACCACCATAAAGGTATCCACGATGTAGTTTTGGCCGGTGTTCGGCCCCACGGATCCCAGCAGGCTGACCGCCACGCCGGCTACTCCCGCCAGACCCGAACCGATGGCAAAGGTAAGGGCATCCACCTTTTGCGTGGGGATCCCTACACAGGCGCTCATGGCCCGATTCTGGGTAACCGCCCGGATGCGCAGCCCCCAGCGGGTGCGTTGCAAGAAGAAGTACAGCCCCAGGATGCAGAAGACAGTGAGGGCGATGATAAACAGGCGGGTATTGGGCAAAAACAGGTTGCCCACCGGGATCCCACCCCCCAGCCACCGGGGAGCCGTCACGTCTTTGTTCTGGGCGCCGAACCAAGGCTGGGTAACCGCCAAAGCATAGGTTTGCGCCAGCACCCGCCCCCCCACCGATGCAATGGCCGTGGAGAGCACCAACAGCAGCGCCAGCGTCCACCCCTTGAGACGCGGCCAATCCGCCCGCCTGGACAAAAGCCACCAGCCGCCGAAAAAGAGCACCGCGAAGGCCCCCAAGCGGAAAGCCAGCACCCAATTGACGCTGCGCACAAACTGCTGCAGGATCAGGCTCACACCCCAAGTGGCCAGAAGGGTTTCCAGCGGTCGGCCATACAAAAAGCGGATCACCCCCCGCTCCAGGGCTAGTCCCACCAGAGCCGTGACGGCAAAGGCAGCTACCAAAGCTGGAAAGATGTACAGATCCCGCCAGGGATCCCCTAGGGGACGAAAGGCATTTTGAACCACAAAAGTGGTGTAGGCCCCCAACATCATCAGCTCCCCATGGGCCATGTTGATGACCCCCATGAGGCCGAAAACAATGGCCAAGCCCAAGGCGGCTATTAGCAAGACGGTGCCAATGCTAATGCCGTTGAACAAGCTGTCCAGGAGCAAGGTCATGGGCAGGGGATCCTCCTTCCAACTAAACTAGGGAGGCTAACCGAGCATCTAGGCGGGATCCCCGACCCTATCCAAACGGCAAGGGATCCCAGCCCTGGCCAGGACTAGCTGACTTTGTAGCGACCGCCCTTGGCCGGATCTGACCAATCGCAGGCAAAGCCCTTGGTCTCTGCCACAAACTGGTTCCAGGGCTGCGGCTCCACGGCATCCGTAGAAAAGATGACATCAAACAAACCGTCAGAGCGCACCTGGCCGATCCGCACATACTTGGTCAGGTGGTGATTGGTGTTCATGGTTACCAAGCCTTCTGGGGCATCAAAGGTCTGGCCATAGGCTGCCTGCCGCACGGCGTCGATTTCCACTGTTCCCGCTTTTTCCACTGCCTGCTTCCAGATGTAAACCATGATGTAGGCGGCTTCCATCGGGTCGTTGGTGACGCGGTTTTGGCCGTATTCTGCCTTGAAAGCCTCCACAAACTTCTTGTTGGCAGGCGTATCCACCGTCATAAAGTAGTTCCAGGCGGCGAAGTGCCCTTCCAAGAATTCGGGGCCGATGGCCTGTACCTCTTCTTCAGCAATGCTGACGGACATGGAAGGATAGCGATCTGGCCCCAGCCCTGCCCCTTCCAGTTGTTTGAAAAAGGCCACGTTGCTGTCGCCGTTCAAGCTGTTGTAGATCACACCGCCATTGGGAAGAGCGGCCCGGATCTTGCTGATGATGGGGGTAACTTCTGTGCTGCCCAAAGGCAGATAGTCTTCACCCACCACTTTGCCCCCCAGGGCTTCCAACTGGGCCTTGATGATGGTGTTGGCCGTGCGGGGGAACACGTAGTCGGATCCCACCAGGAAGAACTCTTTGCCCTTGTTCTTGAGCAGCCATTCCACCGAAGGCTCGATCTGCTGGTTGGGGGCAGCGCCGGTGTAGAAGATGTTTTTGGAGCACTCTTGTCCTTCGTACTGCACGGGATACCAGAGCAGGTGCTGCTTGGATTCAAACACCGGCAAAACCGCTTTGCGACTGGCCGAAGTCCAGCAGCCGAATACCGTTGCCACCTTGTCCACATCGATCAATTTGGTGGCTTTCTCCGCAAAGGTTGGCCAATCGGAAGCGCCATCCTCGATAATCGGCTCGATCTGCTTGCCCAAAACCCCACCGGCGGCATTGATCTCTTTGATGGCCAGCTTTTCCGCATCCACCACGCTGGTTTCTGAAATGGCCATGGTGCCGCTAAGGGAGTGCAAAATGCCAACGCGGATGGTCTCTCCCTGGGCGTAGGCGGGCACGGATCGCTTCACCCAGATCTGCGGCCCTAGGGCAGCCCCGGCTCCGGCCAGAGCGCCCATTTTCAGCACTTGACGACGATTAAAAGATTGAGCCATCGGTGATCTCCGAAACGAAGTGAGTGCAAAGGGTGTTAAGAAGTACAGTTGCAGCAGCCCGGCCAACGGGGGGAAGCACCTAGCTCATCACCTCGCCCATGTGTTGAACCTGCCCAACTGCGCTCAGCTGAGGCTTTCACCGAATGCCTTCCCAACATCAACAGAGGAAAAGGCTAATCCTGCAGTCGAGAAAGCGTCGTGCGTCCCTGTTGCCTTAACGTGTTCCATCAAACCCATTCGGCCCGGAGAGAATTGTATCGTGGGATACCTTTTCCCAGAATCCGAGCCCTTTCCCCGCAGGCTGCAGGCAGAGGCAGGGATCCCTTGCTGCCGGCATAATAGGGGTTCTGGGGTCGAGAATTAGTTGAGAGTTAACAGCTTATGGTGCAACAGGCCGGCTATGGATCTTGGCGATCCCCGATTACCGCTGACCTGGTGGTGACGGGATCCCTGCGCTTGGGACAGATGGTTTGGGATCAGGGGGATCTCTACTGGACGGAGGGCCGCCCGCAAGAAAAAGGGCGCAATGTGTTGATGCGGCGCTCTGCCGACGGGATCCTGGTGGAGCTGACACCGGCACCTTTCAATGTGCGGACACGGGTGCATGAGTATGGGGGTGGAGCTTATTGGGTGTCGGCAGGGGTAGTGTATTTTTGCAACTTCGCTGACCAACGGCTCTACCGCCTGCTGCCGGGTTCAGATCCCCAGCCCCTGACAGAAGCAGGCCCCTATCGCTACGCCGACGGGGTGGTGGATCGGGCGCGTGGACGCATCCTCTGTGTGCGGGAGGATCACAGCCGCCAGGGAGAGCCGGAAAACAGCCTTGTCTCGATTGACTTGGAAAGCGGATCCCAGCGCGTTTTGGCCTCTGGGCACAATTTCTATGCCAACCCTCGCCTCAGCCCCGATGGCCAGACCTTGGTATGGCTGACCTGGGATCACCCCCAGATGCCCTGGGATGGGACGGAACTGTGGCGAGCAGAGGTGGCAGCAGATGGCACTCTAGGAGAGCCCCAAAAGCTAGCCGGTGGCCCTGCCGAGTCGATCTTCCAGCCCCAGTGGTCACCGGAGGGGGATCTCTACTTTGTTTCCGATTGCAGCGGCTGGTGGAACCTCTATCGCTGGGATCCCCAGGGCCCCATTCCCCTCTGCCCTATGGAAGCGGAGTTTGGAGAGCCGCAGTGGGTGTTTGGCCTGAGCACCTACGGCTTTGCTGGGGATGGGCGCATTCTGGCCTGCTACCAACAGGGGGGTCTGTGCCATTTGGCCTACCTGGATCCCCAGTCGGGGCAACAGGAAGAGATCCCTTTGCCCTACACCGAGATCCACAATCTGCAGGTAAGTGGGGAAAAAGCCGCTTTCCTGGCCGGATCCCCGACGGAAGCCACTGCCTTGGTCTGCCTAGACTTACCCTCCAGCCAAGTGGAGGTGGTGGCCCGTTCCAGCAGCGTGGCGGTGGATCCCGACTATCTGTCGATCCCAGAGCCCATTGTTTTTCCCACCGGCGGCGGCAAGGCAGTGGCCTATGCTTTCTTCTATCCCCCCAAGAACCGCGACTTTGTTGCCCCTGCTGGCGAAAAGCCACCCCTATTGGTGAAAAGCCACGGCGGGCCCACCGGGGCGACGGCAGCCGTGCTCAACCTGGGGATCCAATACTGGACCAGTCGGGGGATTGCCGTTTTGGATGTGAACTACCGTGGCAGCAGCGGCTATGGGCGGGCCTATCGGGATGCCCTCAAAGGCCGGTGGGGCCTGGTGGATGTGGAAGATTGCATTGCCGGAGCTCAATTTTTGGCAGAACAGGGCAAGGTGGACGGGGAACGGCTGCTCATTCAAGGGGGCAGCGCTGGCGGCTATACCACGTTGGCGGCCTTGACCTTCCACAGGGTCTTCCGGGCGGGTGCCAGCTACTACGGGGTGAGCGATCTGGAAGCCCTAGCCCAGGAGACCCACAAGTTCGAGTCTCGCTACTTGGACAGCCTCATTGGCCCCTACCCAGAGCGGCGGGATCTCTACCGGGAGCGTTCCCCCATTCATCACCTGGAGGGCCTCAATTGTCCGGTTATCTTCTTTCAAGGCTTGGAAGACGCCATCGTGCCCCCCAATCAGGCGGAGAGGATGGTGGCAGCCCTACGGGCCAAAGGGATCCCAGTGGCCTATGTGCCCTTCGAGGGAGAGCAACACGGCTTTCGCCAGGCGGCCAACATCAAACGGGCTTTGGAGGCAGAGCTTTACTTTTATGCCCAGGTGTTGGGGTTTCCGCTGGCAGAACCTTTTGAGCCCGTTCGGATCGAAAACCTAGACACCTGATGATGACTGCTCAATGGGTCGAATAGAAAGGGATCCCGTCCCATCTATGGCCCATTATTGCTCCACAACGCTGTCGCGACAGAGCAGCCCCTCTATGATGGACTTACCAGCCAACCCGGATGGAGTCATCGATATTGCTCCGCAACACTGTCGCGACTGCTGGTAAGAGAGCATGACTCTAGTCAATAATAAGCTCAACTATACTGAAAATAATGTATAATATGTTCAGTACGG